>DAIDTM010000202.1 GCA_027457205.1 Anaerolineae bacterium
CGCCGCCGTCGGCTGGGTCAACGCTGTGCTGAACGAGAACATCGTCGGCGTACGCGTCGTGCAATCGTTCGCACGTGAGGATTACAACTATCGCGTCTTTGTCGACGCGGTGGATGGCAACTGGCTGAAGGCGAGCAATTACGCGTCGCTCCTCATCTCCGTTTTCTTTCCAACGGTCGATTTCATCGGCAGTCTCGCGCTTGGTCTGGTTGTGTGGGTTGGCGGACTCACCGTGCTGGGCACGTTTGGACAATCGGCAAGCGCGCCGTTCACCGCCGGCACGCTCGTCGCGTTCGCGCTCTACATCGACCGTTTCTTCAATCCCATCCGCGATCTCGCGAATCGGTACAACACGTTTCAGGCGACGATGGCGTCGGGCGAGCGCATCTTTGAATTGCTCGACACGCCGATCGAGGTGCAGGACGCGCCGGATGCGCGCGAGCTGCCGCTGATTCGCGGCGATGTCGATTTCGACCGCGTCAGTTTCCATTATTCGGACGATCCGACGCCGGTGCTGGAAGACATCGATCTGCACGCGCAAGCCGGGCAGACGATTGCGTTCGTCGGCGAGACCGGCGCGGGCAAGTCGACGCTCGTCAAACTCGTCAGCCGCTTTTACGATCCGACCGCCGGGGTCGTGCGGATCGACGGCATCGACATTCGCGCGGTTACACAAGAATCGCTGCGGCGGCAGATGGGCGTCGTGCTGCAAGACCCGTTCCTGTTTTCGGGCACGATTCGCGACAACATCGGTTACGGCGCGCTGGACGCGCCGGAAGACGCCGTCATCGCGGCGGCGCGAGCCGTAGGCGCGCACGCGTTCATCACCACGCTCGATCAAGGGTACGATACGCTCGTCGGCGAAGGCGGCGCGATCTTGTCCGGCGGGCAGCGGCAATTGATCTCGTTCGCGCGCGCGCTGCTCGCCGATCCGCGCATTCTGATTCTCGATGAGGCGACGTCGTCGGTAGACACGCAGACCGAGCGCGTGATTCAGACCGCGCTTGAACGGTTGCTGAAAGGACGCACGTCGTTCGTCATCGCGCACCGTTTGTCGACGATCACGAGCGCGGACAAGATCGTCGTGGTCGACAAGGGGCGCATCGTGGAACAGGGCACGCACGCGGAATTGCTGGAACGGCGCGGGCGGTACTTTGATTTGTACACGATGGCGTTCACGGAGAGAACATGACGGAAGACGAAGGACGTAGGACGGAAGCGTTTGCCTCCGTCGTCGGTCATCCGTCCTCCGTCGGAGTTTTCGATGAATATTCGTCCAGCAAGCGCTACTGACCAGCCGATCATCGAACGCATTGTCCACGCCGCCGGCATCAATCCGATGTCGCTCGACTGGCGTCGCTTCATCATCGCCGAAGAGGACGGTCAAACCATCGGCATCGGACAGATCAAGTTGCACGGCGACGGCAGTCGTGAATTGGCGTCGATTGCGGTGATTCCAGAGCGGCAAGGGCAAGGCATCGGCAGCGAGATCATCCGTGCGCTGCTGGCAAACGAAACCGGCGCGCTGTACCTGACGTGCCGGCAAGAACTGGAAACGTACTACGCGCGCTTTGGTTTTCGGCGGATTGAACGCGACGAGATGACGCCGTACTTTCGGCGTCTGATGCGTCTGGCAGGAGTCTTTATGATGCTGGCGCGGGGCAAGGGACCGATTGTGATGAAACGCGAGCAATGATAAATGCAAAATGACAAATAACAAATTGCGAATGCTGTCAGCATATTTGTCATTTCTTCATCAAGGATTGCTATGACTGGACGCACCCTTTTGGCTGTCTTTGCTCATCCCGACGACGAAACCTTTGGCAATGGCGGGACGCTGGCGCACTACGCGCGGCAAGGCGTCCACGTCCACCTCATCTGCGCGACGCGCGGCGAGGTGGGCGAAGCGCCTGCCGACCTCAAGGGTTTTGCGTCGGTCGGCGAAATGCGCGCGGATGAACTGCAATGCGCGGCGAACATCCTCGGCTTGGAATCGGTGATTTTTCTCGGCTATCGCGATTCCGGAATGCCTGGTTCGCCGGACAATTCGCATCCGAACGCGCTCGCCGCGCAATCCATCGAATCGGTCGCGCGGCAGGTCGCCGCGTCCATCCGCCGCCTCAAGCCGCAAGTCGTCATCACCTTCGACCCGATTGGCGGTTATCGCCATCCCGATCACATCGCGATTCATAAAGCGACGGTTGCCGCGTTCCAAATCGCCGGCGACCCAGCGCAAGACATCGAAGGACTGCTGCCGCACGCGTCGCAAAAGCTATACTATTCCACGTTCTCGCGCGGCTGGCTGCGCGTCACTGTGCGAGTGCTGCGGTTGCTGCGTCAAGACCCCAGCCATTTCGGCACGAACAAGGACGTCGATTTGGCGTCGCTCGTCGACGTAGATTTCCCGATCCACGCGCGCGTTCCCGTCCGCGATGTGATCGAGCAGAAAGAGCGCGCGTTCGCCTGCCACGCCAGTCAGGGCGGCTCGATGCCTCCGCTGGCGCGCGGATTGCAGCGCATCTTCGCGGGCGATGAAACCTTTATGCGCGCCGTGCCCGCCGAGCCGCCCGAGCGCATCGAGCGGGACCTCTTTGAAGGGCTTACGAGCGACGATTGACGCCGCATCTGAACGCAAAACCTTACGCCGCGAGTCTAACTCGCGGCGTTTAGGTTTTACGAACTTTTTACGGTTTTGCAGTACGCCTGTAAGGAGCGGTGATTAGACTGGGATTGGTGGCTGGTGATACTTTTGCTAAGCCATCGCTTGCTGGCGAACGTATCTTTGAGTTGAAACCGATCCTCTTTTAAGTTGTAGAGGCAAGACTATGACCCACGCCTCGTTGACTAATCTGAATCGAATATATAGCACGTCCTGGGCAGGTCAAGTTTTTTTCCTGTTGAGAGAATTGTTGACCGCGCTTTTAGGTCTAACCGCGTTGGCGATCGTTCTGGCTGGCGGATGGCTGTTCTACGATCACTCGTACATTCTCGCCTTTATGTTCTTCGCGATTCCCACCCTAATCCTCGTGCTCGCTGTTGCATCTGCCCTCCCCGTTTTGCATCCCAAGCGCTCGCAGTCGAAATGCACGCCAGCGGATTTCGGAATCGCGCAGTGGGACGACGTCCACTTTTCCGCGGTGGACCGCGTGGAACTGAGCGGCTGGTTTATTCCGCCCGATCCTCAAAGCGATGGCGCGACGCTCATTCTCGTTCACGGCTTGGGCGGCAATCGGGGCGATATGTTGGAGCACGCGCAGATGTTGGTATCGAAAGGGTATGGCGTGTTGCTGTTCGATCTGCGCAACCATGGCGCGAGCGCAGGAACGCTGACGACGCTCGGTTACAGCGAGGCGGAAGATGTCTGCGGCGCGTTTGCGTATCTGCTGACGCGCCAGGAGGTGAATCCACAGCGCATTGGGTTGGTGGGCTATTCGATGGGCGCGGCGGCGGTCTTGCGCGCTGCCGCGCGCATCGCCCAAGTGCGCGCCGCGATCGCCGAAAGCGCGTATACGAGTTTGGAAGACAATATTGCGCAGGGCGTGACCGCCAAGACCGGGCTGCCGCCATTTCCCTTTGCGCCGGTGATGATCTGGCTGGGCGAACGAATGACCGGCTTGCGCATCCATCAAATCCGTCCCATCGACGATGTGGCGCAGATGGCGCCGCGACCGCTGCTCTTCGTTCATGGGGTGCAAGATAGCACGGTCAACGCGAAAAACAGCGTCGAATTGTACCAAGCGGCAAACGGACCCAAAGGGCTTTATCTGATCGATAAGGCAAGCCACACCGGATTGGTTTCGGCGGACCCCGTAGAGTTTGAGAGACGAATCACCGGTTTCCTGGATTGGAGCTTGCGCGGAGTCGACCGCCGCCACGCGCCCAGACCAATCGCCGGTTGATCGTCGCCATACGCCATCGCAAATAACCACCTGTCAACGACAGGTGGTTTTTTGTTCTCTTTTGTCCAAATGCTGGGTTGGTGCTATAATTTCCCAAGATGCCTGACATTCCCGCGGTCTCCGTCTTCATCCCGGCGCGCAACGAAGCCGGCAATATCGCGTTGCTCTTCGACAAGATCGCGCGCGCGTTGGACGCGCAGCGCGTCGCCGGCGAAATCGTCTTCGTCGACGATGGCTCGACCGACGCGACCTGGGACGAGGCGAACGCGGCTGCCGCGCGGCACCCCTGCGCGCGCCTGTTCCGCCATCGCCGCTCGCTCGGTCTGACCGAGGCGATGCGGACCGGCTTTCGCCAATGCCGCGGCGATGTCGTCGTTTTTCTCCCCGCCGATCTCGAGTCCGACCCCGAAGAAGATATTCCGAAATTGCTCGCGAAGATGAACGAGGGGTACGATGTGGTTGCCGGCTGGCGGCAGGGTCGGCGCGACGGCAAGGTGTTCGCGTCGGCGATCGCGAACATCGTCTCGCGGCGTTTGTTCGGTCTGCAAGTGCACGACCTGAATTGGATCAAGGCGTTCCGCCGCGAGGTGATCGAGAATATTCGACTGCGCTCCGACTGGCATCGTTTCATTCTGATTCTCGCCGCCGCGCAAGGTTACAAGATCGGCGAGACGCCGGTCAATTTCTATCCGCGGCAGAAAGGCAAATCGCATTACGGCATCGGACGCCTGCCGGTTTCTTTTCTCGACATTCTAGTGCTGAGATTTCTGCTCACTTTCTCGCGCAAACCGATGCTTTTTTTCGGCGGGCTAGGACTGATTCTTTCCGCCGCATCTCTGGGGATATTTGTCACGCTGACCGTCATTTATTTCCTTAGTCTCGGTCAGCGCCGCCCGGTGTTCGATTTCGCCGGCGTGCTGCTGCTCGTCGGCGTACTGTTTTTCGTCGTTGGCTTTCTCGCGGAACTGATCGTCAACCAGAACGAGCGCGTCGACGAACTCGAGGCGCGGCTGGATGATCTCACCGTAGAGAACGCAAAGGATGCAAAGAGAAATGAATAGAAAACCTTTGCGCTCCACCTGCCCTGGCTGGCGGTGCCAGGGTTGGCGTTCTTTGCGGTAAAAGTTTTTCACGATGCGTGTCCTCGTCCTCGCCCACGTCTTTCCGCGCAACGTCGATGACTCGATGGGCGCGTTTCTTTTGCACCTTGCGGACGCGCTGGCAGAGCGCGGCGTGCAGACGGATGTCGGCGCGCCGAACGCGGCAGGACTCGCCGACGATGAGACGATTGGCGCAGCGCGCGTGCAGCGATTCCATTATGCGCCGACGCGCTGGGAGCGTTTGGCGTACACCGGCAC
>DAIDTM010000203.1 GCA_027457205.1 Anaerolineae bacterium
AAATTGGCCAGCCGATGGCAATGTCCGGGTCGTTCCACACCACGCCGCGATCCAATTCCGGCGCAAATTCTTCCGTCACCTTGTACGTCACATCGGCATGCGTGCTCAACGCGCAAAAGCCGTGCGCGAAACCCGGCGGGACGTAGAGCATATCGCCATTATTGACGGACAACGTCTGGCTAACCCAGCGCCCGTACGTTGGCGAACCTTTGCGGAGATCGACCGCCACATCGAAAATCTCACCGCTGGAAACGATCACGAGTTTGCCTTGCGCGTGGGGTTGCTTTTGATAGTGCAACCCGCGGATCACGCCGCGCGTCGAGTGCGAGTGATTGTCCTGAACAAAGTTCAGCGGGATTCCGTGAGCTGCGAACTCGGAACGTTTGTAGGTCTCGCGGAAAAAGCCGCGGTCGTCTTTGAAATTCTGTGTCTCGATCAGAATGACGTCCGGGATTTCCAGTGGCGTAAATCGAAAAGACATTTCATTGTCCTGGCGCGGCGGTTGGTATGGTCGTCGCTGGCGCGGCGACAGCGGACTGGACGAGTGGTTGGAGCGCGGCGTCGAGTTCGCGCATCCAGTCGTCGATCTTGCCGGCGCGACCCATCAGCGGAATATGCTCGAGGCGAACGACGAACAGGTGCTGTCCCTGGTCGAACGGCGAAGCGACATAGTGCAGCTGCCATTCGCCGTCGGCTTCGCGGTCCAGCGCGCGCCACTCGCCGTATTCGATATGCGTGTCGCGATCGACGTGATTCCGCTTGTGTTCGAAATGCTGGGCTGCCCACGCGTCCAGTCGTTGCAGCACATCGTTCATCTGCGCGTTGGGGCAGAGATAGCTTTCCGCAATCTCTTCGCGCTCCTTGGCGCGTTGCAGCCATTCCTCGCGGCGGATGATAAAGAACGCGTAGAGCAGAGCAAGCGCGGTGATGATCGGAAAGTAAATCTCCGGCGCGATGCGCCAGGTCGCGCCACCTTCGATGATCGACGGAATGCCGCCTTCGTGGATAAACGAGTGTGCGGCGAGGGTCTCACCCAAACCGAACAGGAAGATCGACAGCGTCGCGTGCCATTCGATCACGGCAAACGCGATCAGGTAGAGCGGGATGCCGTAATACCAGTGGTGGAAATGGAGGTTGATTCCGAGACCGCGCTGGATGAAATGGATTTCCCAACCGCCCTTGGTGTAATCGCTGACGCCGTTCGCGACCGCCCACCCGATCAAAGCGGACGCGGCAAGCGCGAGCACCGCGACGCCGTAGCGGCGCGCGAAACGGACGAGGAGGAGCCAGTAGGTTTTCGCGCGCGTTTTGATGTCGGGTTTTGCTGTTCGGTCTAGATTGGACAACATAGCGATTCTCTTATCTTGTCGGAGCTTCAGCTTCAATAATTGGTTTGTACCACTTTCCAAGTTCCTCAAATCCAAGGCTCACAGGGATCGTGTTGTCGCTTACTGGTTGAACATCCATAATCCAACGCCATAGCGCATCACAACTTCGTCGAGGGTGACGAGCGATCCAAGATTCGTAGAAAGAGGTAGATGTCCAATAATTGTTTGAATATATGAAATCCCGCCATGTGTCGTAGAGTTCTTCCTTTGACTTGATGTCTATGATTTCGACTTGCTCAAGGTTCCGTTCCCTAGTTCTGCCCCAGCCCTCTTTCATCAGGCTTATGGCTTCAACGTCTGATTTTGGTGCGCCATACCCAAATACAGTGAAGATGTATGCATTTGCCAAGACTCGCCTTAGAGTTTCCCATTCGCGGCTGATATATGGGTCAGAAGCATAGTTTTTCGTTTTGATAGGAAACAAGAGTCTTGATGGTTTAAGATGCTGACCACATTTTCTACATCTTTCGCCAATCATGCCCTTTGTATGGTCGTTTAGGCAGACACCAATGGCAACGTTGCCGTGTAAGAATAGCAGATGAGGAAGTTTGGCCTTTCCATAATTGCGCCTCCAAGCTTTGTACAAGAGTGGGTCCCAGTTGAATGTTGCTATCACATCTTTTTCTCGGAGAGAGAGAACGAGATGATCATACAGGGTTGGATTATTTGGTAATTCCAGTATGCTAAAGTACTCCCAGATTTCTTCCTCAATCAAATGCAGAACTGAGCGATGCCAACCGCCTTCAAATAGCTCGCTATAGACATCTTCGAAACTCCGATCTTCGTAATCGAACCCGAGCTTGACAAGCTCGGGTTCGAGCCCAACAATCTGAGCTAGATCCTGCATCAGAGGTAAATTCTTACAGTTCCTATCTCCCATTGGAAACGCCGCCCGGCTGGCACCTGCTCCTAGGAGAACCAAATGAGGTCGTTGGGTCTGTAGGTTATGAGTTTCTTCGTTGGGAATCATGCTTTGCCGTCGGATACCAAGATTTGCTTCAAGAACTGCCCCGTGTACGAACTCTTGATTCTCGCCACTTCTTCCGGCGTGCCTTCCGCGATGATGCGCCCGCCCTTGTCGCCGCCTTCCGGTCCCAGGTCGATCAGCCAGTCAGCGGTCTTGATGACATCGAGGTTGTGTTCGATCACGACGACAGTGTTGCCCGCGTCCGCCAAACGATTCAGCACTTCGAGCAGTTTTTCCACATCCGCGACGTGCAAGCCAACCGTCGGCTCGTCGAGAATGTAGAGCGTCCGCCCGGTTGAGCGGCGCGACAATTCTTTCGACAATTTGACGCGCTGCGCCTCGCCGCCGCTCAGCGTCGTCGCCGGCTGACCGAGGTGGACGTAGCCCAGCCCCACATCGCGCAGCGTTTCCAGTTTCGATTTGATGCGCGGAATGTTTTCAAAAAACTCGAGCGCCTCCTCGACCGTCATATCGAGCACATCAGAAATATTCTTGCCCTTGTACAAAATCTCCAGCGCCTCGCGGTTGTAACGCTTGCCGTGGCACACTTCGCACGGAACGTAGACATCCGGCAGGAACTGCATTTCGATCTTGATGATGCCATCGCCTTGGCACGCCTCGCAGCGACCGCCCTTGACGTTGAACGAAAAGCGCCCAGCTTTGTAACCGCGTATCTTGGCTTCGTTCGTCGTCGCGTACAGATCGCGAATGTCGGTGAAAAGTCCGACGTACGTTGCGGGGTTCGAGCGCGGCGTGCGACCGATCGGCGACTGGTCGATGTCGATCACCTTGTCGAGATTGTCCGCGCCGACGACCGAATCGTGCTTGCCGGGTTTGTCCTTTGCGCTCCAGAAAATCTGCGCGAGCCGGCGATACAGAATATCGACGATGAGCGACGACTTGCCCGAGCCGCTGACCCCGGTGACGCAGACGAATTTGCCGAGCGGAATCTTCACGTCGATGTGTTTGAGATTGTTTTCCTCCGCGCCTTTGACGATCAAAGATTTGCCGTTGCCGGCGCGCCGCTGCTTTGGAACTGCGATGGTACGGTCGCCTTTGAGGTACGCGCCGGTGATCGAATCGGGGCATTTCATCACGTCGGCGAGCGTGCCGGCGCAGACGACGCGCCCGCCGTGCTCGCCCGCGCCCGGTCCGAGATCGACGATGTAATCTGCGGTACGCATCGTCTCCTCGTCGTGCTCGACGACGAGCACGGTATTGCCGAGATCGCGCAGACGCAGCAACGTGTCGATCAGCCGCTTGTTGTCGCGCGGGTGCAAGCCGATGGATGGCTCGTCGAGAATGTAGAGCACGCCCATCAACTGCGAGCCGATCTGCGTCGCAAGCCGGATGCGCTGCGCCTCGCCGCCGCTGAGCGACGCCGCGCTGCGGTCGAGCGTGAGATAGTCGAGTCCGACGTTGACGAGGAAGCCGAGCCGCGCGCGAATTTCTTTCAGAATCTGGTACGCAATCGTCTTTTGCTTTTCGGAAAAGATGTCCGGCAGATTGTTGACGAACGTGAGCGCTTCGGTGACGGACATCCCGGTGACCTGGACGATATTCTTGTCTGCAATCGTGACCGCGAGCGCTTCGGGTTTCAATCGCTGTCCTTTGCAGACCGGGCAGGGGCGCGAAGTCATAAACTGCTCGATCTCCTGGCGAATGTAATCCGAATCGGTCTCTTTGTAGCGACGCAGTTGATTCGGAATCACACCCTCGTACGTCGTCTCGTACTCTCGCCACTGCCCGAACTGGTTTTCGTACCGCACGCGAATCTTTTCTTCCGAACCGTACAGGATCAAATGTAGTTGCTCGCGCGTCAACTCGCGCACCGGCACGTCCATCGCAAAGTTGTGCTTGCGCGCCAGCGCCTCGATCAGTTTCGCAAAGTACGTGTCGCCGCTACTGTCGATGCCGTTCGCGCGGATCGCGCCTTCGGAAAGCGGCAAGTCCTTGTTCGGGATGATGAGGTCGGGATCAAGTTCCTGCTGTGTGCCGAGACCGGTGCATGCGGGGCACGCGCCGTGCGGCGTGTTGAACGAGAACGTGCGCGGCTCGATCTCGCCGAGCGAAATGTTGTCGACGGGGCAGGAGAAATGTTCCGAGAACATCAGGTCTCCCTCACCCCCAGCCCCTCTCCCGCTAGCAGGAGAGGGGTTTTGGACAGACACGTAAACGACGCCGCCGCCCAGTTTGAGCGCGGTCTCAATCGAGTCCGCGATGCGGTTGTGGTCGCCGTTCGCTTCCGGCTTGATGACGAGACGATCCACCACGGCTTCGATGGTATGCTGCTTGTAGCGGTCGAGTTTCACGTCCTCGTTCACGTCGAGCACCTCGCCGTTGACGCGGACGCGCACGTAGCCGGCTTTACGCACATCGTCGAAAACTTTCTTGTGCTCGCCTTTGCGGTCTTTGATGAGCGGCGCGAGGATCATAATGCGCGAGTTCGCCGGCAGATGTTCCACCGCGTCGACGATCTGCTCGACGGTTTGCTGCTCGATCACGCGCCCGCACTTGGGGCAGTGCGGCGTGCCAACGCGCGCAAAGAGCAGCCGCAGGTGATCGTAGATTTCCGTCACGGTGCCGACGGTCGACCGCGGGTTGTGGCTGACGCCTTTCTGATCGATGGAAATCGCCGGCGACAGTCCTTCGATCTGATCGACATCCGGCTTTTCCATCTGACCCAGGAATTGCCGCGCGTACGCGCTGAGCGATTCGACGTAGCGGCGTTGTCCTTCCGCGTAGATCGTATCGAACGCGAGCGAAGACTTGCCCGATCCCGACAACCCGGTGATGACGACGAACTTGTCGCGCGGAATTTCGAGATCGATATTTTTGAGGTTGTGTTCGCGTGCGCCGCGAATGACGAGTTTATCCTGTGCCATGGGCTTTTGGCGTATAGCGAATAGCCCGATGGAACATGGCTGACTGCGCGTAGCTCGTGTGGTTTCGCTAGTTGCTATCAGTCATCTGCTATTTGCTAGGCGGACATTCTAGCACGAAACGGAGAAATGGGCAACGCGCCGGGCGAAAAAACAAAAAATCGCCCGCCGCAAACGCGGCGATTTGCTTAAACGTCGAAAACAGTGTATCATAGAATCGACGCCATGAAGCGCACTGAAGCGCGTAAACACAAATCGAAAGGGGTGATGCGAAAAAACCAAACTAAATGAGGTTTCACGCGTGCGCCTCATCATTTGTGAGGTCACTGGTAGACCAAATTTCAAGGAGGAGAAGAAATGAAAAAGTTCGTCCTGCTCATCGCCGCGTTGATCCTGGTTTTGACCGTGATCGTCGCGTGCGCCCCGGCGGCGACGCCGATTCCGCCAACTCAACCGCCAGCACCCACGGCAGTGCCCGCGCAGCCAACTCAACCGCCGGCACCCACGACAGCACCTACGGCGGCTCCTACGAAAGCACCGACGACCGCTCCAACCGCTGCTCCGACGACCGCCGCTACAGCCGCGCCGACGAAGGCAGCGACTGCAGTGCCAACGCCGCGACCCACGTTGCCGCCGCCTCCGCCAGCGCCTGCCGCAGGGCAATTGGGTTCCTCGACTAATCCAATCGTCATGTCCTTCCTACCCTCGGGCGATACAACCGCCATCATGACCGGTGGTAATCAAATTTCCGATTTGCTCAAGTCGCGCACGAATCTGACTTTCCAGGTCCAGGTCGGCACAAGCTACGCGGCGTCGATCGAAGCGATGGGCGCGGGCAAAGCGCAGATTGGCTGGCTGAACACGTTCTCGTACATCCTGGCGCACCAAAAGTACGGGGTTCAGCTGGGCTTGGTTGTGACGCGTTTTGGCACCGACTATTACAACGGTCAGATCATCGTGAACAACGCATCCGGCATCAAGACGATGGCAGACCTCAAGGGCAAGAAATTCTGCTACGTCGATCCCAGCTCGACCTCCGGCTACATCGTGCCGCGCATTGTGATGGCGGCAAACGGCGTCAACCCGGACAAAGACCTGGGCGCGACGACTAACGCCGGTTCGCACAACAACGTCGCGATCGCCGTGTACAAAGGCGACTGCGACGCCGGCGCGACGTTCGTGGATGCGCGCTCGTCGGTTCAAAAGGATTTCCCCTACATCATGGACAAGACGAGCGTCCTGATCGTCTCCCCCAACGTCCCGAACGATACCGTGTCCTACGTCAAGGACTTTGATCCGGCGATGAAGGCGCTGATCGACAACGCGCTGATTGACGCGTCGTTCGATCCCGCCGGCAAAAAGGCGTTGAACACGATCTATCAGATCGGCGGCTTTGTCCAGCACGACGATTCGTTCTACAATGATTTCCGCGCGTATCTCGCCAAGGCAGGCATCGACCCGGCGAAACTCGTCGGACCGTAATGCTGGCTGGTTGTCTAAAGACGGGCAGAGAGGGCAAATGCCTCTCTGCCCTTTCCATATGCGTGAATCGTGAACGAGGAGGATTCCCTTGCTGCGCGTCGAACATCTGACAAAAACTTATCCCAACGGCACGATGGCGCTGAAGGACGTGAGCTTTACGGTCCCCGATGGCGAATTCCTCGCGGTCATCGGCTTGAGCGGCTCGGGCAAGTCCACGCTTTTGCGCTGCATCAATCGCCTGATCGAGCCAACGTCGGGCAAGGTGTACTGGAACGACATCGACGTGACGGCTTTGGCTGGCGCGGAATTGCGCCAGATGCGCCGGCGCTTTGGGATGGTGTTCCAGCAGTTCAATCTCGTCAAACGATCGAGCGTATTGACCAACGTGCTCTCGGGACGGCTGGGTTATGCTAACCCGTGGCAAAGTCTGTTGGGCTGGTTTGCGCCAGACGATCAGGCGCGCGCCAAGCGAAACCTGGAACGCCTAGGCATCAGCGACAAGGCGTACGTGCGCGCCGATTCGCTCTCCGGCGGACAGCAGCAGCGCGTCGGCATTGCGCGAGCGTTGATGCAGGAGCCGGAACTCATCCTTGCCGACGAACCGGTCGCCAGTCTCGATCCGGTACTGTCGCATTCGATCCTGAAATACCTGGAGCAGTTGAACAAGGAAGACAAGATCACGGTCTTGTGCTCGCTCCACTTTCTCGATTTGGTTCACCGCTATGCGACGCGGGCGATTGGCTTGAAGGACGGCGTCAAGGTTTTTGAGGGCTTGCCTCAAGAAATCGACGACGCGCGGTTCAAAGAGATTTACGGGCAGGAAGCCGAACGCGTCGAGATCATCTAACGGAGTGCGCCGGTGAAATCGTCGTTCTCAGAATCGAAAACCCCCGCGGTCTCGGCGTGGATTGCCGCGCTCTTGTCGCTGATTATCCCCGGTTTGGGTCAATTCTACCTCGGTCGTCGCCCGCGCGGTATCGGTATTTTCGTTGCCGTCGCCGCGCTGGGTTTTCTGGTCGCGTGGAGCGAATTGCCGGGACTCTTTATTGGCGTCGCGCTCATTTGGTTGTGGAACCTGTTCGACGCCTACGCGCTCGCGCGCGGTGAGGCGTTGTCGCCTTCGCTTGTGGTCATCGTCGCGCTGCTGATTACTTACGGCATCGGCTGGAAAGAAATCGGCGTCGACGTGAACAAAGTGGTGACGCGCTTTACCGATATGAAGCCGGTCTTGCTCGACCTGGTCCATCCGGATGTCTACGCCTTCCATCAGACGCAGCAAGTCGGCACGGCGAATTTCTACACGCCGTGCGGACCGGGCGGATCGGGGCAGCCGGCGGTGCCGCCGGGTCAGCCCGAACTCTTGCTCGAGCCAACTTGCGGCGACGCCGGGCAGCCCGTGACGATCCATGGTCTCCATTTCACGCCGGACGAGCACGGCACGCTGGTCTGGGTCGATCCCATCGGCAACGAGACGGAGCTGCGCGATGCGACGACCAAGCAGTTCATCGATCTGGTCCCGAATGCGAGCGGCGAATTCACGATCACGATTCCGGTTCCGTCGGTTATTCCG
>DAIDTM010000204.1 GCA_027457205.1 Anaerolineae bacterium
CACGCGCACATTCCGAAATCGCGCCGGCGATGCGCCGTGTCCGGTGTGCGCGACCTGCGGCGGCTGTCACTTGCCGCAGTTCGGCGTGCCCCACACGACCCAGGACGCCTCGTTGCCGACCGCGTCGCACGCGCCCCAGAATTGCGGTGTGATGCCGGTATACGTCGCGTTCTTCAGCATCCGCGTTTTCTTGCCACCCTTGATCTCCCACGCCATCTCGGTGCCGAATTGAAAGTTCAGCCGCCGGTCGTCGATGCTCCACGAGCGGTTCGTTTCCATCCAGATGCCGTCGTCGGTCGCGGCGATCAAATCGTTCACGTCCCAGGTTCCCGGCATCAGACTTACGTTCGTCATCCGGATGATCGGCGTACGATTCAAGCCGTCCGCGCGCATTGTCCCGTTCGACGCGCCCAGTTTCAATTCCTGCGCGGTCTCGCGGCTGGTCATATAGCCGACGAACAATCCGTTCCGGACGATGTCGGTTTTCTGCGCCGGCACGCCTTCGTCGTCAAAGCCGAACGTGCCGAGTCCGCCCGGAATCGTCGCGTCGGCGGTAATGTTGACGACCTCCGAGCCGTAGCGAAAGTTGCCGAGTTTCTCCGGCGTCAGGAACGATGTGCCGGCGAACGCGGCTTCCGCGCCAAGCACGCGGTCCAATTCGATGGGATGCCCGCACGATTCGTGAACCTGCAGCGCGACCTGCGAGCTGTCGAGGACCACGGTTGTCGCATCGTAACTGGGACACTGCGCCGCGCTCAAGAGCGCGACGGCTTCTTCCGCGACGCGCGACGCGTTCTCGGCGAGTTTCTGTTCCTGGATGAATTCATAACCGCGCGTCTGCTGATGCCGTCCGACGGAATTGGGGTACGAGCGAATCTGCACTTCGCCCGATTCCAGGTTCGTCGCCAATGCGGAAATGCCGCAGCCGCTTTCGACAATCTCTTGATCGACCAGCGCGCCTTCAGTCGACGCAAAGATCTTGTTTTCGCGGATAAACATCATTTCGCCGCGCGCGACCTTGACGCCCTTGACGCGCCGCATCTCGGCGTCGGCTTTCATCAGCGTGTTGATCTTTTCCGACATCGAAACCATGAATGGATCGATTTTGATCGGCGTGGAGTACGAACCTTTCGTCTCGACGGACGCGCCGAGGTTCACGTCGCGCGTCTTGGTCAGCGCGCTCGCCCTGGCAATGGCGATGGCGAGACTTACCACGCGTTCGAGTTCCTGCCCTTCCAGCCGCGCGCTCGACGCAAAGCCCCACGCGCCGTTGACGATGACGCGCACGCCAAACCCTTGCGATTCATCCTGCCCCAGCGCCTCGATGATGCCGTTCTTTACAGCGATGTGCTGCGTCAGGCGCGTGACCACGCGAATGTCCGCGTACGATGCGCCGCGCACTTGCGCGATGTTCAGTGCGCGCGCTGCAATATCTTTCATCGTGCCTCCTCAAACGTTGGAACGTTTTTGCGCCATGCGTTCCTTGAACCGCGCGTCGTCGACGATCACGCGCTGGTGCGTTCCTTCGCCGATCTTCTCGCGCTCGTCCCACGCTTCGACCTTGAAGGACACGCGGCGTCCATCGACCGCCGTCACTTCCGAGCGCGCGCGGACGCGCATTCCCACCGGCGTCGCGGCGAGGTGCTTGACGTTCACCTCGACGCCGACGGAGGTCTGACCCGCGCCCAGGTGCTTTTGAATCGCGGCGACGCTGGCATTTTCCATCAGCGCGACCATCGCCGGCGTGGCGAACGCGGGAACCAGCCCGCTGCCGTACAACGCGGCGGTCAACTGGTCCGTCACCACTTGGCTCGATTCGCCGATCAAACCCGGCTGGAGGTTTTCCATATCCCATCCTTTGTAGGGGCGACCCTGTGTGGTCGCCCAGGTCTGCTACCAAGTACGCAAAACGGCTCGGCGAGGTAAGTCGCCCAGCCGTTTTCACTTCAGTCATTTAGATCGTGTTGGTTTGCATTGATTCGATTTTATGCCGGCGCGGGCGACGGCACGCTGGACATCTTGGGTAATTCGCCGAACATCGCCTCAAAATCCGGTCCCTCAATCGTCTCTTCGTGAATCAGTCGATTGGAAATCGCGTCCAGCCGCTCGCGGTAGGTTGTGAGAATTTCTTTCGCCTTACTGTATGCATTCCCGATGATGCGCTTGACTTCGTTATCGATCTGCTGTGCGACTTCTTCGCTGTAATTGCGCTGCTCGGAAATCTCGCGTCCAAGGAACACCAGCTCTTCGCGGTTGCCGAACGTGCGCGGTCCCAGAATGTCGCTCATCCCGTAACGCGTCACCATCGCGCGCGCCAGGTCCGTCGCGCGCTCCAGATCGTTCGACGCGCCGGTCGTAATGTCCTTGAAGACGATCTCTTCCGCCGCGCGCCCGCCCAGCACGCCGGCGAGGTCGTCCATGAACTTGGACTTGCGCTGCAAGTAGCGGTCGTCCTCCGGCAGGTGCATCGTGTAACCCAGCGCCATGCCGCGCGAGATGATCGAGACCTTGTAGACCGGGTCGCAGTTGGGCAGCATCCGCATCACCAGCGCGTGCCCGGCTTCGTGGTACGCGATGATACGTTTCTCTTCGTCGTTGATCAGCCGGCTCTTGCGCTCTGGACCTGCGATCACTTTTTCAATCGACTCTTGCAGCTCCGGCATTCCGATGGTCTTCTTGTTGCGGCGCGCGGCGAGAATCGCCGCTTCGTTCACCAGATTCTCAATGTCCGCGCCGGAAAAGCCGGGCGTTTGCTTGGCGATCGCGCCATAATCCACGTTCTCGGCAATCGGCTTGCCCTTGACGTGCACCTGCAAGATTTGTCTGCGCCCGTTCATATCCGGGCGGTCCAGGATCACGCGCCGGTCGAAACGCCCCGGGCGCATCAACGCCGGATCCAGAATGTCCGGGCGGTTGGTCGCCGCGACGATGATGACGTTCGTATCCGTGTCGAAACCGTCCATCTCGACGAGGATTTGGTTGAGCGTTTGCTCGCGCTCGTCGTGGCTGCCGCCCAAGCCCGCGCCGCGGTGACGACCCACCGCGTCGATTTCATCGACGAAAACGATGCACGGCGAGTTGCGCTTGGCGGTGTCGAACAGATCGCGCACGCGCGACGCGCCGACGCCGACGAACATCTCGACGAACTCCGAGCCGCTGATCGAAAAGAACGGCACGTTCGCCTCGCCGGCGACCGCGCGCGCCATCAGCGTCTTGCCGGTGCCAGGCGGTCCGACGAGCAGTACGCCTTTCGGGATACGCGCGCCGAGCGCGGTGAACTTGTCCGGCTCTTTCAGGAATTCGACCACTTCTTGCAATTCCTGCTTTGCCTCATCCACGCCGGCAACGTCCGCGAAGGTCACCGTGGGCTTGTCGCCGGAAAACATCCGCGCGCGCGATTTGCCGAACGACATCGCCTGATTGTTGCCGGTCTGCGCCTGCCGCATCAGAAAGAAGAACAGTGCGCCGACGAAGATCAGCGGCAGGAATCCGCTGAGGATCGTCAGGATCGAACTCCATTGCGTCGGCTGCTCGTAGACAATCTCGACCCCGGCGATTTTATCTGCCGGCACGCCCAGGTTCTTGAGCGTTTCCTCCACGCTGATGTCGGGGTTGGATTTGTTCGTCACCTCGGTGACATTGTTGTCTTTGTACGTGATGGTCAGCGTCGTGCCGTTCGCGGAAATTTTACTGACGGTGCCCGCCTCGACGCTCTGCGCCAATTTGCTGATCGGGATGACGTTGGGTTGCTTGGGCTGCTGGAAGATATTAAAGAACAGCGCGGCAACTGCCACCAGGATCAACAGGTAAATAAACCCGTTGCGAAGCCATTGATTCGAATTCATTCGTTCTCCACCTAGCTTTCCGTCGGTGCCCCCTTACTCGCACCTTCGGCAATATTATACCAGAATTCGGTCAAAAGGGAAAATCGATTTTTACGCACTTGCCCTTTCCCCTAGAATCTGGGTGATGTCCACCAGAAATTCAACTTCTCGATTGGCGGCATCGAACCTTTCATCCGCCAATACTACGTGCCGCACGCGCGTCCGGTTTCCTGACCTCCGCGCTGTGGTCATCGCAGAAATTCCAGCATCAGCCGATTGACCACAGCCGGGCACGCGATCTGCGGCACGTGCCCCGCGCCTTCAAGAATCACAAACTCGGCGTTCGGCAAACTGCGCTCGTGATGCTCGCCGTGTTTCACCGGCACCGTGAGATCGCGGTCGCCCCACAAGATCAGCGTGCGCGCGGCAATCCGCGTCAGCCCCGCCGGCAGATCGCTCGCGCGCGGCGATGCCGCCATCGCGACGAGCGCGTCCGCCGTGCCCCTGACGCGTAACGGTCGCGCGTACTTTTTCGCTTCCTGCGCGTCGATGCGGTACGCATTGCCCAGCGCGCCGCGCCACGCCTACCGCCGCGCGCGGCGGCTCGTCGTCGCCCAGCCGACCAGCGCGCGCGGCACATACGGCACACGCGCCGCCAGATTGACCGCAGGCGGGACGTTCACACGATACGTCCCCGGCGCGATCAGAATCAACTTGTCTACGCGCGCGGGAAAATCGTGCGCCAACTCCAGCGCCACGGCACCTCCCAGCGAATGCCCCACGACGCTTGCGCGCGCGATCTCTTGCGCGTCCATCCACTCGCGCACCGAGCGCGCAAAATACTTGAGCGAATAGGTCGGCGCGGTCACGCGTGACGAAAAACCAAAACCGATCAGATCGATCGCCCAGACGCGATGCTCCTGCGCCAGCGCGTCGATGTTCTTCGACCAGTTCAGCGCCGAGTCCATCAAGCCGTGAATCAGAATCACATCTTGAGCGTCCTGAGCGGAGCGCCGCGGAGTCGAAGGGCGCCGCACGACATAGTGCATCCGCGCGCCGTCGGACAGCGTCACGAAATCGCCTGCGCCAGCGTCGTCCGGCGACAGCGTTTCCCACGCGTCGACGCGGCGATTGCCCAGCACGACCGCGCTGGCGAGCGCGCCCGCGCCGAACGCGGCGATGCCGAACGCGCCTTTCACAATGCCCTTGATCATTCCGGTATCGTTCCCAACTTGCTTGCCAGTGCGCGCACGCGTTCCGCCGCGCGAAAAACATACGGTGGATTGTGCGACGACAGAATCGTTTGAAATTCCAACTTGGCGACCTTGCGAATACTCTCGCGCGCGGTGGGCACATCGGCGGTGAAGATGTGCGGCGTCTCGCGGAACGCCGGCGAGGTCGCCAGCAGCAGATCGCCGCTAAACAGACAATCGCCGCGCTGCAAGCAAATGTGTCCGGGCGTGTGCCCCGGCGTATGCACGACAGTGAAGGAGCCGATCTGGTCGCCGTCGTTGACGCGCCGGTCGACTTCCACCGTGGCAACATTGTGCGCGCCGACCAAGCCCACCACCGTGAACATCATCCGCCCCGACAGGCGGCGCGGCGCGCGGCGCTGCCGCTTGCCGCTGACATAGTCCGCATCGCGCGAGTGTGCGATGACTTCCGCGCCCGTGCGCTTTTTCAATTCCCACAGACCGCCGACGTGGTCCCAGTGGTGATGCGTTAGGATGATGCGCTTCACCTGCAACGGCTGGACGCCGATCTGCGCGAGCGCGGTGATGACCTTGTCTGCCTTGCCCGGCATGCCGGCGTCGATCAACGCATAGTCCGGCGCGCCGACAAAATAGACGCGTGCCTGCCCTGCACTCTCGATGCAGTAGATTCCGCTTTTCTCGCCGACTTGGTAAATCATGACGGATGACCGAGGACGGAGGACGAACGACGAACGACGGAGGACGAAGGCAAAGACGTTCGTCTTCCGTCTTTCGTCTTCCGTCAACCGTCAATGCCCGCAAACAGATCGTTCTCTATTTCCTCAATCGGCGCGACGCGCGATTCCGCGCGGACCAGCGTCTCTTCCTTCAGTCCTTCTTTGCGAATCTCCGGCGGAATCTTGGCGAAGATACTGTCTGGGTTCATCTGTGACGCGTGGCAGGCGAGCGCGTTGACCTTGAGATCGACAAACTCTGCCACGTCGACGCGCGTCGTGATGACTTCGTCTGGCATTCCGCGCTTGAGGAACTCTCTCATCGGCTCGGGCATTTCGATGCCGGCTTGCACCGCCATTTCGGCGTACTTTTGCCAGCGACTGCGCGGGAACGCGCCCCAGTACAACTTAAGCGGCGTCCACGCGCGCAAACCTTCCCGCGCGATCTGCTCCGGAAAAATCCGCACGTCGCCGGCGACGAAATACGCGATCATCGCTGCCTGATGAATCTTGATGTGATCGGGATGCCCGTAACCACCGTTCGGATCGAACGTGAGCATCACCTGCGGTTGGTGCCGCCGGACGAGGCGCACCAGTTTCTCCACAACCTCCATCAGGTTCGCCTGCCACAGGCAGCGCGGGTCAGCGTTCTCCGGCGTGCCAATCATCCCCGAGTCGCGGTAATCGAGAAAATATAAATTGGCGATCCCGATCTTCTCCGCGGCGCAGCGCAGTTCTTCCTCGCGCACCTGCCCTAACGTCTGCGGAGTGGCGTTCACGCCCGGCGCGATCTCGCCGACCTCGCCGCGCGTCGCGCAGACCAACGTCACGTTCACGCCGGCGTTCGCGTACTTGTACATCAAGCCGCTGACGCCTTGCTCGTCGTCTGGATGTCCGTATGCTCCTAGCAACGATAACTTATTTGCCATTGGTTTCCTCTGCGATCGGTTTGTTTCCGACGAACATTGCCGCCGCGAGCGCAACGACGAACACACCCAGCGCCGCCGCGGCAAAAACTTCCAGCGGCGCGCCAAACACGCGCACCGCAACATACAGCCCGATCACCGTCGCGATCACCAGCGTACCGTACCGTTGGGCGGATCGCCAAACACTAAAACGTTCGGGCGCTGCGCGATGATGGCGATAAGCCGACCACATCCACGCGCCCGCGCTGAGCACGAGTCCGAACGCCGCGCCCCACGCCCACGGCTGGATCACTTGACTGGTCGCGGCTTGGGCAAAGGACAACGCGAGCAGCACCGCGCCGAAAAATCCGACGATCGGCGCGATATCCCATCGCAAATATTGACGGCGCGGGACGCCTTTCGATTTGCCGCGCGGCATCAGCCACTGGATCAGGTACGTCACGACGATCAGCAGCGCCAGCCCGCCGACGATGCGCGTCCACCACATCGCTTACGCCAGTCTCCGGATGAACGGCGCGCGCCACAGCCAGAGCAGCCCTGCCGCTAGCGCGATCGCGCCGCCGAGCGCCGCGCTGAACGGGCTGCCGAATTGTTGCGCAACCGTTCCCGCCATCAACGAGCCGATGGGAAAGAATCCTTGAAAGATCAGCATGTAAATGCTCATCACGCGGCCGCGCAATTCATCCGGCACGGCGAGCTGGATCAGCGTGTTGGTCATGGCATTCTGGATCATAAAACCCAAGCCCACGCCGACCAGAACGAACATCGAGAACACAAAATTGCCGGACGCCGCAAACAGCAGCACCATCACCGGGAAAAAGACATTGCCCGCCGTCAACAGAACACCCTTGTGCTGAAAATCGTCCAGAGACGCGACGATCAACGCGCCGATCAGCGCGCCCACGCCGACGGCGGCGCTTAACAATCCCAATCCTTCCGGACCGCTGTTCAACACGTCTTGCGCGAACGCCGGCATCAGCGCCGAGTAGGCGAAAGCGAAAACATTCGCGACCGCGACCATACCGAGCAGCGTCAAGACCACCGAATTGCGCCGGATGTAACCCAAGCCCTGACGAATTTGCGTCAGCTGCGACGCGTCTTTGCGGACGCCGACGATGGGCTTGACCTTCATCATCCACAGCCCGATGATGACGGCGATGAAACTGACGCCGTTCAAGAAAAAGCACCACGCCGAACCAACCAGCGCGAGCGTAATGCCGGCGACGGTGGGACCGATGATGCGCGCCATCTGAAAGATCGCCGAGTTCAGTCCGATCGCGTTCTGCAGGTCTTCGCGCGCGTCGATCATCTCGACGACGAATGCCTGGCGCGCCGGCGCGTCGAACGTGTTCGCCGCGCCGAGCAGAAACGATAGGATGACGATGTGCCACGGCTGCACCCAGCCGAGAAAGACATCGGCGGAGAGAACGAACGCCAGCATCAACATGCTGGTCTGCGTGGCAATCAACAGGTTGCGCTTGGGCACGCGGTCGACGATCAAGCCCGCCCAGAGCGACAGGAACAGCACCGGCACCGCGGAGGCAAAACTGACCACGCCCAGGTAGAACGGCGAGTTGGTCAACTGGTACACCAACCACGCCTGGGTGACGTTCTGCATCCACGTGCCGATCAGCGAAATCAGTTGCCCAATAAAAAATAATCGATAATTGCGGTAGCGGAGCGCGCTAAAAGTCTTGGGTAAAGCGAAACGCGGCGCAGATTCAGTCGCCCGCTCTATGGGAAGCGGCGCAATGGTTTCATCAGCCATTGCATATCGAAGTAGGGGCGACGTGGCGTCGCCCCTTGGTATCCTTCATCAGATTCACGCTCTCATTGTATCCAGAGATTGTCCTGTCGTCAACCAACTCTCACGGCGCGCCGTGCGTATAAATCGTGACGGTCGCCGACATTCCCGGGGTAAGGCGATAGCCGGAATAATCGAATACGACTTTGACCGGCACCCGTTTGGTCGAGTCGGACGACGTCAAGCTCAAGACCGTGGTGAGGAGGTCGTTCGTCGCCGAGCCGATGTCGGTCACTTTGCCGCGAAAAGTTTTTCCCGCATCGCTGACCTGCACGTCGGCAACCTGGCCGGGTTTGATTTCAGCGAGGCGCGCTTCGTCGACATTGACGACCACCCACAACTGACTTAAATTCACCAGCGTCGCGATCGGTTGTCCCGCGACGACTGTATTTCCCACGCTGACGCTCCGCGCTGCCACGGTGCCGCTCACTGGACTGGTGATGTGTGCCAGCACTCTCGACACGGAGGGACCCGCGGAAACCAAGCTCGCCGCCGGATTGACCACTTTGATCGTCGCCAGCACGGCGTCTTTTTGTACAGTCGTGCCGACGTCGAAATAGAGATCGCTGATCTGCCCGGACGCGGGCGCAGCCACATTCACCAACGAACCTGCCACCGATGCCTGATCGGTGCTGTAGTAAGTGTATGTGGGCTGATACCAATAAACATACCCCAGCGCTGCCAGCAATCCAAGGACCACAATAAATACCACAATGAAAATAACTCGTCGTCGATTTGTCATGATAACCTCAAAAATAGAAGTTGGAGGTTGGAATTTAGAAGTTGGAATCTTATTCGCCGCTATCAAGCTCTATGCTCCAACCTCTAACGTCCAACTTCTAATTTCCAATATTGATTTCCACCGTCGCGCTCAAGCCGGGATAGATTGGCGCGCTCGTTGGATCGATGTCCACCGTGACCGGTACGCTGACGATGCCCGCCGTCATCGTCGCCATCTGCTCGATTCGGCTCACTTTGCCAGTCAATGTCTTGCCCGGCAGCGCGTCCAGCGTGATCGTCGCCGTCTGTCCGACATTAAGCAGCGCGAGCGTGTTCTCGTCCGCGCCGACTTGCACCTGCATATGCGTGAGATCGGCAAGCGTGATCGCCGGCGCGCCCGGCGCGGCGGTCTCGCCAACGTGCGGACCGACCCATAACACGGTACCGTCCATCGGCGCGACGATTTTCGCGTTCGTGACGTTTTGCTTCGCCAGGTTGAGCGCGGCTTGCGCTTGCGCGACCTGCGCCTGCGCCAGCGCCAATTCCGTCGCGGTGGGATGATTCACCGTGAGGTTGAACGACGCTTGCGCGCCTTGGTACGCGCTGTACGCCTGTTGCAACGCGAGCGACTGGGGCAGCATCCCGGCGAATGGATTGCTGTCGCCGCCGGCGCGGTCGTACGCGGCTTGCGCCTGATCCAGTGCAGCTTTGGCGCGGTCGAGGTTGGACTTGGCAAGCGCGAGATCATCTGTCGTGGGACCATCCTTGACCTTTTGATAACTTGCGGTCGCCGCGTCCAGCGCGGCTTGCGCCTGCGCGATCTGCAGATCGAGCATGCTCGTGTCTACCGACGCGAGCAGCGCGCCGGCTTTGACCTGGTCGCCCTCTTTCACATCGATTTCCTTGACGCGCCCGCCCAGTTGAAACGCGAGCGTCGCCTGGTTCGCGGACACGAGATTGCCGATGGTCTTGACGGTGTTCGGCGCGGCAAGGTTTTCCGCCTGCGGCGCGATCGACCGCGTGACCGGCACCACTGCCGCGTTGGCGGAGCGATTCAGCGCAAAGGTAAGCACGAGCGCGGCGACCACCACCAGCCCGGCAAGCGCGATTCGTAATGCTAATTTCTTCATTGTCATCTCCTCTTCTTTGGTCGTCAGATGCAAGTCCTTCAACAGCTCTTTCTGGCTACTGACGACTGTTGATTGACTACTGATTGCTGCTTAAACTTGCTGATGGTCTGCAACCAGATCGACAAGAACGCCTTCTTCCTCTTTAAGGACGCGCCCTCGGAACTGGCTATTGTACAGGTCGGCGTAAAAGCCATTTTGCGCGAGCAGTCCCGCGTGGGTTCCAGTCTCGATGATCGAGCCGTGATTCATCACCAGGATCAGGTCCGCGTCGCGAATCGTCGAGAGTCGGTGCGCGATCACAAAACTCGTTCTGCCCTTCATCAACTTGCTCATGGCTTTTTGAATGAGCAACTCGGTTCGGGTGTCCACGCTGCTGGTGGCTTCATCCAGAATCAGGACCGCCGGATCGGACAGGAACGCGCGGGCGATGGTCAGCAACTGCTTCTGACCCTGCGAGATATTCGTTGCCTCTTCATTCAGAACCATGTTATAGCCCTCCGGCAGGGTCCGGATAAAGTGATCGGCATACGCGGCATCTGCCGCGCGGACGATCTCTTCCTCGCTGGCATTATCGCGCCCATACGCAATATTGTCGCGGATGGTTCCGTGGAAGAGCCACGTATCCTGCAAGACCATGCCGAACATGCAGCGCAAGTCACCGCGTTTGAGCCGGGTGATATTGACGCCGTCAATCAGGATCTTGCCGCTATCGACTTCGTAAAAGCGCATCAGCAGATTGACGAGGGTGGTCTTGCCGGCGCCGGTCGGACCGACGATCGCGACCATCTGACCCGGCTTGGCTTCGATATTCAGGTCTTCCATCAAGATCTTGTCCGGGCTGTAACCAAACTTGACGTGCTGGAACTGGATATGCCCTGCAGTTTGAACTAGCTCCGACTCTGCCACTTCCGGCACCTGTTCCTCTTCGTCCAAGAGTTCAAAGATGCGTTCCGCCGAAGCCATCGCCGACTGGATCACGTTGGCGATATTGGCGAGCTGGGTGATGGGCATGGTAAATTGCGCAGAATATTGAATAAACGCCTGCACATCTCCGAGGGAGAGCGAACCCTGCGTCACCATGATTCCACCGACCACGGCTACAAAGACATAGCCAACATTACCGACAAATCTCATGAGCGGCATGATGATGCCGGAGACGTATTGTGCCTTCCAGCCGGCATCGTAGAGTTTATCATTCAGCTCGTCAAATTGGGCAACCGCTTTGCCTTCGTGCCCGAACGCTTTGACGATCTTGTGACCGGTATACATCTCCTCGACATGGCCGTTGAGGTCGCCCAGCGCGCGCTGCTGTCGCCTAAAGTAGTCCTGCGAGCGTTTCGCAATACCGGTGACAATAAACAAGCTCAGCGGCAGTGTCACCAGCACGATTAGACTCAATTCCCAGCTGATGGTCAGCATCATCACCAACACGCCGAGCAGAGAGACGGCAGAAGTGATCAACTGCGTCACGCTCTGCTGAAGCGTGGAACTGATGTTATCCATGTCATTGACGGCGCGGCTGAGGATCTCACCATGCGTCCGCCCGTCAAAGTATTTGAGCGGCAGACGGGATAGTTTCTCGTCCACCTCGCGGCGCAATTTGTAGATCGTCCTCTGCGCCACACCCGCCATGAGATACTGCTGAATGAAGATGAAAACCGCGCTGATGACGTACAACACGAGCAAGATCAATATGACTCGCCCGATATAGCCAAAATCGATGCCGGGAATAGGCGACAACTGCTGGGAAAGCGCCGGGCTTTGCGCTAATTTATTGCGGATGGACTGGTTGCTCACCTCGACCAGATATCTCGCAACCAGGTCATTGAAAAGCTTGGTCGTCGCCAAACCCAGGACTTTCGGTCCAACGATGTTGAACACGGTACCCAGGATGGCTGCCCCCAGCACGATGGACAGACGGATCCTTTCCGGAAAGAAATATAGAAGCAGTCTCTTGAGCGTTCCCTGAAAGTCCTTTGGCTTCTCAACCGCCCTGCCCATGGCGCCCCAGCCACCTCGGCCCATGGGACCCATCCCGCCCTGGTTAGTTTGGCGCTTTGTATTGCTATTTTCACTCATGCCGTTTCCTCCGCAATTTCCGTCGCGGAAAGCTGGGATGACACAATTCCACTATAGACATCACAGGTTTTCATCAACTCCCGGTGGGTGCCGATACCCGCAACGCGCCCCTGCTCCAGGACAATAATCTGATCTGCGTCGATCACCGTGCTGACCCGCTGCGCGACAATCAACACCGTGGACTCGCGCGTCTCTCCTTTGAGCGCCGCGCGTAATTTAGCGTCCGTCTTAAAGTCGAGCGCCGAGAACGTATCGTCGAATACGTAGATTTCCGGTTTTCGCACCAGCGCGCGGGCAATCGAGAGACGTTGCATCTGTCCACCGGATACGTTCGTCCCGCCCTGAGAAATCATCGAATCAAAACCCTCTGGCATTTTGGTAATGAATTCATTGGCTTGCGCCACCTCCGCCGCGTGCCGAAGCTCATCCTCCGAAGCATCTTCCTTTCCATAGCGCAGATTATCGTTGACCGATCCGGTGAACAGTACGGCTTTCTGCGGCACAAAACCGATCTTGGCGCGCAACTGCTCCTGGGACATCTCGCGCGTCTCCACGCCATCGACCAGGATCTTGCCGCTATCCACATCGTAGAAACGCGGAATCAGATTGACCAGCGTCGATTTACCCGAGCCGGTGCCGCCAATGATCGCGGTGACCTTGCCGGGTGAGGCGCTGAATGAAATGTTGGAGAGGGCGGGCTGTTCTGCGCCAAGATAGCTGAACGTCACATCCTGAAATTCGACATAGCCGCGCTGCTGCGTGGCTTGCCTCGGTTCTTCAGGGTCGCGGATCTCCGGCTCCATCTCCAGCACTTCGTTAATCCGGGTGGCGGAGGCTTCGGCGCGTGGGATCATAATGAACATCAGCGCAACCATCAGCAGCGCGAAGAGGATCTGGGTGGCATACTGCAAGAAGGCGAACATCGCGCCCATCTGCAACTTGCCGGCATCGACGCGGAGACTGCCGAACCAGATGATCGCCACGCTGGAGAGGTTGATCATCAGCATCATTACCGGCATCATCGACGCGATCATCTGGTTTACGCGGATGGCGATGTCCGTCACGTCGCGGTTGGCTTCATCAAAACGCTGTTCTTCGTGTTTTTCACGATTAAACGCCCGCACCACCCGTACGCCGGTTAAGTTTTCGTCCAGAATCAGGTTGAGTTTATCCAGTTTCGCCTGCATGGCAGTGAACAACGGAATCGCCTTGATCAGCAGCACGATAATAATGGCAACGAGCACCGGCATCATCACGACCAGAATCCAGGACAGTCCAACATCCTGGTTCAAAGCCAGAATAATGCCAACCACCAGCGTGATCGGGGCGGTGATCAGCATGTTCAGGATCATCACCATCACCTGCTGAACTTGCGTGGTATCGTTCGTGGTGCGGGTGATCAACGAGGCGGTGCTGACGGTATCAAATTCGTGCAGCGAAAAACCTTGGACCTTGTTGAAGATCCGGGCGCGGATCGCCTTGACCATGCCCGTCGCGACCTGGGACGAGTAATAAATGCCCACCACGGCACAAAGCGTGCCTCCAATCGCGACCAGCACCATAATGCGGCCCGTTCTCCAGATGTAGTTGGTGTCGAATTTCGCAATGCCATTATTCACGATGTCGGACATCAAGTTTGGCAAATACAGGTTGGCGGCGGTCTGTCCGATCGCAAGCACCAGGACAAGTACCAGCAGAGAACGGTAGGGGTTTAAGAACCGTAATAGTTTAATCATACTTCTTCATCCCTATTCCATCGGGAGTGATATGGTTTCTTCGAATCCTTGACGCGGAGAACGCTGCGGCGAGTGTTCCCTACGGCGAGCGTTTTCTACACCACTGGCAAACTGAAACGAATCGTCGTGCCCTTGCCCGGCTCGCTCTGCGCCGAGATCTCGCCGCCGTGCGCGGCGACCAGGTTCTTGGCAATCGCCATCCCCAAGCCGGTGCCGCGCGAATCGCGCGATTTATAAAAGCGCTCGAAGATGTGCGGCAACTCGTCGGGCGGAATGCCCGCGCCCGTATCGCTGACACAGACCTGCACGGATTTCGGCGGATCACCGACAACCGAACACTGCACGTCGATTCTGCCGCCGCGCGGCGTAAAGCGCAGCGCGTTCGCAATGAGATTCTCCAGCACCTGCCGAATTCGCGCCGTGTCGATTTCCAATGTGGGCAGACCCGCTTCAACCTCCGCGCTCGACTCGATGCCGGCGGCGTCTGCCTGCGCGCGGAACGACGCGACCGTTTCGTTCACGAGCGTCGCCAGATCGGTCGGCTCCTTTTGCAATTTCAGCACGCCGCTCTCCGCCAGCGCGAGCGTCCGCAAGTCGTCAATTAGGCGCGAGAGCACGTGCGTCTCTTCCAGAATCGGCGTCAGGTGCGCGTCGTCGCGCGGATACACGCCGTCGATCAGTCCTTCCAGATTTCCCTGGATCACCGTGAGCGGCGTCCGCAGCTCGTGCGTCACGTCGGCGAGCAGGTTGCGGCGCTGCTCATCGCTCGATTGCAGACGCGCCGTCATCGAATTGAACGCGTGCGCGAGGGCGCGCACCTCACGTGGTCCGCGTTCTGCAACGCGGGCGTTGTAGTTGCCGTCCGCGACGCGCCCGGCGGCCTCCATCATATCGCCGATGGGCGACGCGACGCGCTGCAACGCGCGCCCGAGGAGAAACAAGCCGAGAAAAATAATGACGAGCGGCACGACCATGCCGGCTTCTCCGCGCGGTGCGCCAAGAACACCTAGGAAACTCGCGGCGAGCCAGATCGATAAACCGATCAGGATGGCGATGAACGCGAAGAACGCGACGAGCAGCCCACCGATGCGCCAGAAAAAGTGGCCGCGCATCTCGCGCCACGCGCGCACGTGCTCTGGGTCTGTCGGCGGCCAGGGCTCATCCTGGGGCCACCAACGCGGCGGGCGACGCGGCAGACGCCGGCGCCGCCAGTATTCCCAGGCAGGCAGTGAGTCTTCAGGTCTCATCCGGTTCTTCCGCGCGGTTCGTCCGCGAATTTATAGCCAACGCCGTAGACCATCAGAATATAGCGCGGCGCGTGCGGGTCTGGCTCGATCTTGCGCCGGATGTTCTTGATGTGCGCGTCGATCGCGCGCTCGTACGATTCGAACGCCATGCCGCGCACTGCGTCGAGCAGTTGTGCGCGCGTAAAGATGCGTCCCGGTTCGCGCGCAAGCGTCGCCAGTAGCTGGAACTCGGTCGGCGTCACTTCAACCGCGCGAGTACCCACCGTGACCTGCATCCGCGACACGTCGAGCGTCACATCGGCAACGCGAAGCGTATCCGCGCCGGCGTTGGCGCGCGAAACGTCCAATCGCCGCAACACCGCGCGCGCACGCGCGACCAACTCTTTCGGACTGAATGGCTTGGTGAGGTAATCGTCCGCGCCGAGTTCCAATCCCACAAGCTTGTCAGTCTCCTCGCCGCGCGCAGTCAGCATGATGATCGGCACGTTAGAGTCTTTCCGCAGCGCGCGCGCCACGTCCAGTCCATCCATCTCCGGCAGACCCAGGTCGAGCACGATCAGGTCGGGTTTCTCCGCGCGCGCGGCGGCGAGTGCGGTCTTGCCATCGCCTGCCGTTAGAATGGCAAACCCTGCGCGCTCAAGATAATCGCGAGCGAGCTGAACGATTTTCGGTTCGTCATCGACTACGAGAATGGTTTTCATGATGTTCACGTAGGGGCGCACGGCGGTGCGCCCCTACAGCAATCCGTCATTTCTGTTGCGTCGGTTGTTCGTGCATCTTGCGATGCCATTCCTCAACCATCGGCGGGACGTCGCGTTCGTCGCGATCCCAATGCCGGTGATGACGCCATCCCCATCTCGGTCCCCAGATCACGAGGCGAATCAGACTGAAGAACAGCAAAAAGAACAACAGCGGGAACAGGCAGCCCAGGAATCCAAAGCCCCAGCCAAACGGGCGGAAGAAGAATGGTCCGAAGAATGGATACGCATACGGCGTTGCCGCTGGCGGCGTCACCTTTCCACTTGTGACCATTCCCTGGGTAACGCCAACGTTGTACGCGTAGACGCCAATACCCACCGCGCCGATGATGAGAACGATCGCCAACAAAACTCCAAGAACAAATCTCCCGTTCATTTTTCCTTCTCCTTTCAAAGTTTACTCTGAACGGGATTATCGCATTCAATTGTGAAGGAACTATGAATTCACAGCGGAAGCATTACGCAAGCCATCACCCTCCCCTGTCCCCGACGGGGGAGGTGACTGTGGCGCAGTCCGCCACAGCCAGGGTGGGGAGTCATTCCCACGGATGCGGATTTCGCTTGCCCGCGCCCAGCATCTCGCCGATCATCCGCGGCACGAAGACACGCGGCGTCAGCACGCTGTAGAGCTTGCCGCTCTCGCCGTCGCGTTGGGCGAACTGGATGGCGGCGCGCGCTGGCACCTCCGGCGGATTGCCAAACACGCGCATCGCCCATTCAAACCGCGCGCGCAGCTTGGGTTCGTCCACGCCCTCGGAATTCATCAGCATATCGGTCCAGATCATACCGGGTTGAAATGCCTTGATCGAAACGCCCGCGTCCGCGTATTCCCGCGCCAGCGTTTGCGTCAGCCGCAGAATGGCGGTCTTGGACGTGCCATACGCCGACTGGTTCGGCGCGGGATCGGTTGCGCCCGCGCCGACCACGTTGATGATCTGCCCGCGCTGGCGCGGCAACATTTTTTCCAGCGCGGCGCGGCAGCCGTGGTACGCGCCAAAGAAATTCGTCTCAAACGACGCGCGCCACTGCGCCGAATCGATCTGCATCATCTTGGCGTACGGATGCGCCAGTCCGGCATTATTGATCCAAACATCGATCTGCCCGAACTTGCTCACCGCGGCATCCGCGAGCGCACGTACCTGCGCGAGGTCGCGCACATCGCACGGGACGCCCAGCGCGTTCGCGGGGTCGGGCAGCGCGTTCACCGCGGCGCGCACCGCGTCCGCATTGCGCGATGAGACGACGACGCGCGCGCCGGCGCGCTGGCATTCCATCGCCATTGCCTTGCCCAAGCCGCGCGAACTGCCGGTGATGACGACGATTTGATTTTTCAGTTGTGACATTGTTTTCAACTCACCTGTTTTTGTGGAACAAGTCTGCCGCGCAGCCATCCAAAGAGAATCACGAGCAATCCAAGCGGAATGAGCCAGACAACGTGATACCACGCGCCCATCGCCATCACCGCATACCCGGCAAGGCGCAGGGCTTGCATCGCCTGGGTCATATACTGCTTGACGTACCGTCCGAAATCCGACTGCTTGTATTTCTCGAGATCGACCCAGCGCACGATGACGAGCGAAACGATGATCGATGGGATGATGGCGATGACGAGCGCGGCGATCAGGTTCTGCTGCCAAAAGGAATACAGCGCGATCAGACCGGTGCTCCAATCGACGAACAATTTTGCCGGATGAATCTGATGATAGAGCGCTTTCTCCTGGAACGTCATCCGCAATGATCTCCCACAAACGCGTCCAGCGCGTTCAGATCAAACGGGCGTCCGTGCCCGGACAAGCACACGCGCGGTCGCAACGAGCGAATTCGACACGCGCTCTCCCGCGCGCTTGCCGGGTCTTCCCACCACAATGGAAACGAGACGCGCAGCGCGTTCAACAACGCGTCGCCGACAAACACCGTTCCGTCTTCAAACGCGAGACACACCGATCCTGCCGTGTGCCCCGGCGTGTGGACCACGCGCGCGGCGATTCCGAAATCGCGCAGCGCCATTCCATCGTCGAGCCAAACGTCCGGCGTGAACGTTTCCAGCGGCACGATCCAGCCGAACGCGCGCAGCACCGCGCCCGCCGCGTCAATCGCGCCGCTGCGCCCCGGCGGAATCTTCAAATCGCGCGTTGCGGTCAGCCGCGCGTCCGCCCGGTGCATCGCAATCGGCGCGCCGGTCAAGCGTTTCAGCGCGACGGCGCTGCCGGCGTGATCGATGTGCCCGTGCGTCAGCAGAATCAGCCGCACGTCCGCCGGCGAATGTCCCAGCGCGCCAAGCCGGTTGACGATGCGCCGCGCCTGCCGCGGCATCCCGGCGTCAATCACCACGACGCCGCGCGCCTCTTCGACGATGTGCGTGTTGGCAATGCCGGTGAACAAGGTATGAACGTTCATAGGTGGTTGGGTCGTTCGGTGGTTGGGGCGTTGGGTGGTTGAGGTGTCGCGATGAACCACCTAACTACCCAACCATCTAACCACCCAACCATCGTCATTCGTACCGCAACGCGTCGATCGGATGCAGCGAGGCGGCGCGCGCGGCGGGATACAATCCAAAGAACAAGCCGACCGCGACCGAGAAACCGACCGCGAGTATGACCGACGATGGCGCGACGGCGGTCTTGATCAAGCCGGTCGCGTTCACTACCGCGCCAATCGCGCTGCCAAACAAAATCCCGATCACGCCGCCGGTCACGCTCATCGTGATCGCTTCGATCAAAAATTGCAGCAGAATGTCCCTGCGCCGCGCGCCAATCGCTTTGCGGATGCCGATCTCGCGCGTGCGCTCGGTCACCGAGACGAGCATAATGTTCATGATGCCGATGACGCCCACCAGGAGCGAGATCGCCGCGATCGACGCGAGAAAAATCGTCAGAATATCTGTAATCTGATTGAGCGCGCCGAGAATGTCCTTCTGGCTCAGCACCGTAAAATCGTCCTGCTGATAAAGGATGCGGTGCCGCTGCCGCAGCACCTGCGTGATCTGCGCCATGGCAGTATCCATCTGTTTTTCGCTCGCCGCGGAAACGAAGACGGTCGTTACCCGCGGCGCGCCTTGCGCGGTCTGCGCCGATGTGCCGAACAAACGCCGCTGCGCCGTCGTGATGGGCGTAAAGATCACGTCGTCCTGACTTCCGCCGAACATCCCGCCGCCGCCCTTTTCGCTCATCACGCCGATCACTTTGAAGGGAATCCGATCGATCTTGATCGTCAGTCCCACCGGGTCTTGCGCGCCGAACAGCGTTTTCGCGGTTGTCGCGCCGATCACCGCCACGCGCGCAACCGATTCCAGGTCGCGCTGATTGAAAAAGCGACCCAGCGCGGGATACCAGTTGCGCACGGTCTGGTAACTCGGCGTGGTGCCGGTGACATTCGTATTGGTATTGTTGCTGCCGCCCGTGACCTGCACGTTGCGCTGATACACTGGCGCGACGCTGCCGATCGCGGAGCAGCAGAGCGGATCGTTCAGCGCGTTCGCGTCCGCCAGCGTCAGCGTCGACGCCGAGCCAAACGCGGAGCGAATACCGGACGAGGTCGTCTGCCCGGGCAGCACAAAGATCAAGTTCGAGCCGATGCCCTGGATCTGCTGCGTGATCGCCGCGCCCGCGCCTTCGCCAATCGACAAGAGCGCGATCACCGCGCCGACGCCGATAATGATGCCGAGCATCGTCAGGATCGAGCGTAACTTGTTCGCGCTCAAGCTGCGGAAGGAGACGCGGATACTTTCGAGAAAACTCATAGATTCACGGTTTACCGATGCGGAATGATCCAAACGAGCAACGTCAACACGCCGGCGGTCAGAAGCGCTTTGAGGTAGACCTGGCGCGCCTGACGACGCAGTTGCGCCCTGACGTCTTCCTCTTCGATGGTCTCAATGCCGGCATCCAAATTGCGCGCGCCGCGCGCCGCTAGGTTCACTCAGGTCTTGTCACGCGCCTGAAAGTAGCCGCTGCCGGCAGCGGCGAACGGCAGGAATAGGAGAACGCGCCATAATGGATTGACGCCGGTCAAGATCAGTAGCGCCGCCAGAACGATTCCCACGACAAACGCGGCGACTCCGAACATCAATCGCTTACGCTGCTCGCGGGGTCCGATATTTGCCAAGCAAACCGTGCCTGAAGCCGATGCGCTCATAAACTCATCCTTATTATTGCGACGAACCCAGTCCGCCACTAGACAGAGGGTTTTGCTGCGTGATCGAAGTCACGACTTGGTCGCCCGCGTTCAAGCCGCTAAGCACCTCGGTCACCTGATCGTTCGCCAAGCCCAGTTTTACTTCCACTTGCTGGGTCTGCCCCGGCGCCTTTTGCACGGTGACATACAATTTATTG
>DAIDTM010000205.1 GCA_027457205.1 Anaerolineae bacterium
ATATCTTCCTTGGACAGCGCGCGGAACACGACGACGTTATCGAGACGATTTAGGAACTCGGGGCGGAAGAGCCGCTTGAGTTCGTTCATCAGTTTGTCGCGCATCCGCTGATACGCATCCTCCGCCGTCTTGGCTTCGGTCTTTTTGCCGCCAAAGCCGAGGACGGAATCGCGCTGGATCAGTTCCGCGCCGATGTTCGACGTCATAATCATTATCGTGTTGCGAAAATCGACCTTGCGTCCCTTGGCGTCCGCGAGATGTCCATCTTCCAGAATCTGCAACAGCATGTTGAACGCTTCGGGATGCGCCTTTTCGATTTCGTCGAGCAGCACCACCGAGTACGGTCGCCGCCGGATGGCTTCCGTCAGCTGCCCGCCTTCTTCATAGCCGATATAGCCGGGCGGTGCACCGACGAGACGCGAGACGTTGTGTCGTTCCATAAATTCCGACATATCGATTTGCAGCAGCGCCTTTTCGTCGCCGAACATGAACTCGGCGAGCGCCTTGGCGAGTTCGCTTTTGCCAACGCCGGTGGGACCAAGGAAGATGAAGGAGCCGATCGGACGCTTGGGGTCTTTCAAGCCCGCGCGCGCGCGGCGCACCGCCTTCGCAATGTTGCTGATCGCCTCATCCTGTCCGACGATGCGCGAGTGCAACACTTCTTCCATCTTGAGCAGGCGCTGACTCTCTTCCGCGGCGATGCTCGTGACCGGCACGCCGGTCCACATCGCCACGACTTCGGCGATGTCCTCGCTCGTCACTTTGGGCGGCGTCATCGCCGTTGCATCGAGCCAGTTGAGTTTCATCTGCTGGAGTTTTTCTTTGAGATCGGTTTCTTTGCCCATCAATTCCGTCGCCAGATCGAACTGTTCGGATTCGACCGCGGCTTGCTTTTCTTTCTGAATTTCTTTGATGGCAATGTCCGTTTGCTGGTACTCTGGCGGCTTGGGCGCTTTGTACATTCGCACGCGGCTGGACGCTTCGTCGATCAAATCGATGGCTTTGTCGGGTAGGAAACGTTCCGTGACATAGCGCGCCGCCAGCTGCGCCGCCGACGTGAGCGCTTCGTCCGTGATCTTGAGCGAGTGGTGCGCCTCGTAACGCGAGCGGACGCCTTTGAGAATTTGAATCGTCTCTTCAATCGAGGGTTCTTCGACGCGCACCGGCTGGAAGCGGCGTTCCAGCGCCGCATCGCTTTCGATGTGCTTGCGGTATTCTTCCATCGTCGTCGCGCCGATGACTTGCAACTCGCCGCGCGACAATGCCGGTTTCAAAATATTGGCGGCGTCGACCGCGCTGCCCGCCGCGCCCGCGCAGACGACCATGTGCAGTTCGTCGATGAACAAGATCGTCTTGCTGCCTTTCAGTTCGTCGATCACGCGCTTCATCCGTTCTTCGAACTGACCACGATAGATCGTCCCGGCGACGAGCGAGCCAACGTCGAGTTGGACGACGCGCTTGTTGAGCAGAGGACCAGGCACATTCCCTTCGATGATCTGTTGTGCCAGCCCTTCGACGATCGCGGTCTTGCCCACGCCCGGCTCGCCGACCAGCGCCGGATTGTTCTTGGTGCGGCGTGACAAAATCTGGATGACGCGCTCGATTTCCTTTTGCCGCCCGACGACCGGGTCGAGTTTATTTTCTTCCGCCATGGCGGTCAGGTCGGTCGCGAGCTGGTCCAACAGCGGCGTCTTCGAATCGGTTTTCTTGCGTTCGGACGTTTGCGCCGGCGTCGCTTCCATTACGGCTTTGGACAATTGGTTGCGTACCTTGTCCGGGCTGACGTTGAGACTCTTCAGTACGTTGACCGCGATGCCGTCGCCTTCGCGCACGAGACCGAGCAGCAAATGCTCCGTGCCGATATAATGGTGTCCCATCCGCCGCGCTTCGTCGACCGCAAGTTCGATCACGCGCTTGGTGCGCGGCGTCAAATTCAGCCGCGTGCCCGGCGCGGCTTGTCCGCGCCCAACGATATCTTCCACCACTTGCCGCACGCGTGCCTGATCGACGCCCAGGTCGCGCAGCACTTTGGCGGCAAGTCCTTCTTCTTCTCGAATAAGTCCGAGCAGGACATGTTCGGTTCCGATGTAGTTATGGTTCAGGCGCGCCGCTTCTTCCTGCGCGTACGTCAGGACGCGTCGCGCGCGCTTGGTGAACTTGTCCAGTTTATCTGACATCACAATGCACCTCTTTTTGCAAGCCGGCTGAATTCTAGCGCCAGGGCGCGACTTGCGGCGCGCCTGGTGCGAAAAGCGTCCCAGAACGAGCAGGGACGCCGATGTGTCTGCAATGTTACTCTGTGGGAGTTGATTCTTCGTTGCCCGGTTCGGGCCACTCTTCTTCAGGCGCGTCCAACGGCGTATCGTACTCCGAGTATTCCTCGGTCGCGCGCTTGAGACTGAGTCCCAGTCGCCGCCGCGCGCCGTCGATCCGAATGACGCGCAGCGTCACCGTGTCGCCTTCCTTGACGACTTCCTTCGGATGCTGAATCCGTCGATCCGCCAATTCCGAAATGTGAATCAAGCCCTCGATGTTGTCGTCCAGCCGCGCGAACGCGCCGAACGAAGCCAATTTCGTAATCTTACCTTGCACCAATTGACCGACCTTGTAACGCTCCTCGACGGTCGTCCAGGGTTCGGGCTGGAGCCGCTTCAAGCTCAATGCGATGCGTTCGCGGTCGCGGTCAACCGATAAAACTTGGACTTGGACTTGATCGCCGACTTTGACCAAATCGCTGGGGTGATTGATCTTGGTCCACGATAGCTCAGACAGGTGGATCATTCCGTCCACGCCGCCCAGCGCCACAAAGACACCAAAGTCGGCGACGCTCGTGACGGTGCCGGTACGGATATCGCCTTCTTTCAATTCCGTCAGCAGGCGGTCTTTCTGCCCCTTACGCAGTTCACGCGCCGCGGCGCGCTCGG
>DAIDTM010000206.1 GCA_027457205.1 Anaerolineae bacterium
TCCTCGCTCAGCTCACCGCCCAGCCGCCCCACGATCTCTTCGATCAAATCCTCCAGCGTGACCATCCCGGAGGTGCCGCCAAATTCGTCGATCACGACCGCCAGCGGAATGTTCTGCGCCTGCATTTCCGCCAGCAAGTGCCCAATCGATTTCGATTCCGGGACGAAGAGCGCGGCGCGCGCCAATTCCCGCGCGGTCTGATCGAGCGCCGCCGCGCCTTCCGCCGAGATCGCGCGCAGCACGTCCTTGATCGAGAGAAAGCCGGTGATGTTATCGACAGTGCCGGCATAGATCGGAAAGCGCGTGTGGCTCGTCTCGCTAAAGGTTTGAAAAAAGTCGGCGATAGTGGTATTCTCGTCGACGGCGAGCATTTCAGGGCGCGGGATCATCACCTCGCGCACCAGCTTGTCGTCAAACTCGATCACGTTGTGGAGCATTTCTTTTTCGCGCGGCTCGAGCGCGCCGCTCTGTTCCGTCTCGGCGATGAGCTGCTTTAATTCGTCCACGCTGTAGACTGTCTGGTGCGCGCCAATCGGCTCGACGCCCAGCAATCGCACCACGGCGCTCGTCAGATTGTCCAGCAACGTGATGATGGGTCGCAGCGCGAGATCGATCAGCGCGACGGCGCGCGCGGAGAACAACGCAAAGCGGTCCGCCGAACGAATCGCCACGATTTTCGGCGCTTGTTCGCCCAGCACGACATGCGCCGAGGTGATAAGCGCGAACGCGATCGCCAGCCCCACGCCATACGCGATGCCGGTCGCGAGCGCGGAATCGCCAAACGACGCAAACACCATCCGGATGAACTCCGCCGCCAGGTTCTCACCGACCCAGCCCAACCCCAGACTTGCCACGGTAATGCCGACTTGCGACGCGGCGAGCACGCGATCGGTATCCGCCAGCAATCGCTGGACACGCACTGCCGCCACGTTTCCCTTCGCCGCCAGTTGATCGATGCGCGGGCGCGGCACCGTCACGTACGCAAATTCAACGGAGACGAAGAAACCGTTCGCCACCAACAAGACGAGCATCACGCCGAGCTGAAAGATGAGCGTTGCAATTTCCGGGTTCATCGCCGTAACTCCTAACCGCAATTATAACACAGACGCCGCAGAAGAGACAACAGACGACAGATGACAGACGACAGACACGAAACTAGGGCTGCCGCGCCCGGCAAAATCATTCTCTTTGGCGAGCACGCCGTCGTTTATGGACGCCCGGCGATTGCCGTGCCCGTGTTTCAAGTGCACGCCCAAGCCACAGTCGAACCACGTGCCGGCGAGGTCACGATCGACGCGGCGGACATTGCGCGCCGGTTCGATCTTGCCAACGCGCCGGCGGACGATCCGGTGGCGACGATCATTACACGCACGTGCGCGCGGCTCGGCGTCACGCCGCGAGATTTTGCGATTCAGATTCGCTCGACGATTCCGGTGGCGCGCGGGTTAGGCAGCGGCGCGGCGGTATCCGTGGCGATCGCACGCGCGCTCACAAATTTCTTTGCCACAGAGGGCACAGAGAAAAAAGAATTAAGAAACTCTGTGTCCCCTGCGCCCTCTGTGGCTAGATTATCCAATGAAGACATTTCCGAGCTGGCGTACCAAGTGGAGTTGCTGCACCATGGCACGCCGAGCGGCATCGACAACACCGTGATCGCGTACGAGCAGCCGGTGTACTTTGCGCGCGGACAGCCGATTGAATCGTTCCGCGTCGCGCGTCCGTTCCTGATTGCGATTGCGGATACCGGCGTCGCCGCGCTCACCAAGATCGCCGTCGGCGATGTGCGCCGCGCGTGGGAAGCCGACCGCGTGCGTTACGAGGCACTGTTCGATCAGATCGGCGCGATTGCGCAGAACGCGCGGGCAGCCATCGAGCGCGGCGACATCGACGCGCTGGGTCTGCTGATGAACGGGAACCAAGACCTCGCGCGCGAGATCGGCGTCTCGTCGCCAGAAATCGAAACGTTGGTCAACGCTGCACGGCACGCCGGCGCGCGCGGCGTGAAACTCTCCGGCGCGGGGCGCGGCGGAAACGTAATTACGCTGATCGATGAGGGAAATCGCGCGGAGGTAGAACGCGCGCTGCTCGCGGCAGGCGCGGCGCGGGTGATTGTGACGCGAGTAGAATAAAAGCCTCCCGCAGGTTGCGAACCTGCGGGAGGCTTGTTTTCACCAAATCTCGATGCTGTAATCCGCGATCACGGCGTCCATCCGCATTCGCTCGATGTTGTCGATCACCTTTTCCAGCAGCCCTTGCGCGTACTGAGCGTCAGACGAGACGCAGACGATACCGAGCGTCGCGCGCTGCCAAGCGTCGAGCGAATCGACTTCGGCGATCTAGACGTTGAAGGACTGGCGCACGCGCGCGGTGAGCGACTTGACCACGTGCCGCTTGTCTTTCAGCGAATGGCTCGCTGGGATTTCAAGTTCGAGCGTGCAGACGCCGACGACCATAAATGACAAATTTCCACTTGGCAAATGACAAATTGTTCAATGTGATTTGTCATTTGCCATTTGCTAATTTGCAATTGCTCTCCGCACTTCCGCTTCGATCAGCGCTTCCAGCCGCGACAAATCGGGCGTGCCACTGGCGCGCTGCCGCGAGACGTGGCGCTCGCTCACCGGACACGCGTTGCACTCCGCGCACACGTCGCGTCCCATCTGCGCGAATACTGTCTGCCGCATCGCCGCGATCTTTTCGATGGCTTCCGGCGGCAGCAATGCCGGCGGACCATTCAGCGCCTGCTGTGCGGCAAGCGTCACCTGCGCGGAATGTTCAACCCGCTCCAGCCGCATGTACGCCTCCCACAGCGTCGCTCCCACCGTCACCGTCCCATGCCGATCCAAAACAATCGCGTCGTACTTTTTCACCAGCTCGCGCACCGCGAGCGGTCCTTCGGGACTGGCGGGCGTCGCGTACGGCGCGGTCGGAATCGTACCGAGATCGTACAATACCTCCGGCAGCGTACACTTCGCGAGCGAGACGCCGGCGCGCGTGCACGCAATGGTCATTGGCGGGTGCGCGTGAATCACCGCGTGGACATTCGCGCGCTGGCGATAACATTCGAGATGGATGCGAATCTCGGACGATGGCTTGAGGTCGCGCCACTTGCCGAACTGCGGCGACACTTTCTCGCCGTTCAGATCGACGACGATCAACTGATCGGCTTCGAGGAATCCTTTGCTAAAGCCGGTCGGCGTTACGAGCAACCGGTCGCGGTCGAGGCGCACGGAAAGATTCCCGTCGCCCGCCGCAACCATCCCCTTTTGATGAATCAGCCGCCCGATTTCGACGATGCGCTGACGCAGTTCGGTTTCAGTTTGCGTGTCCATACTTTTCGATCAGCTCGCCCGCGATGCCGTTCTCGCGCGCGATGCGCCCATAAATCTCCGCGCTCAGTCGCGGCGTCCGCGTTTGCGTTGCCACATCGAGCCGATACAAGCCAAATCGCGCGGTGAATCCTTCTGCCCATTCAAAATTATCCACGAGCGTCCAGTAGAAATACCCCTTGACCGGAACGCCTTCCGCCATCGCGCGCTGGACTGCGGCGATGTGCGAGACGAGGTAGCGCGCCTGCGTCTCATCGCCTAAATCGAACAGTCCGTTCTCGGTGACGTAAATCGGTTTGCCGTACACCGCGTGCTCTTTCAGAAAATCGTAAAAGCTGGCTGGATGAATTTCGCCGGCAAACGGCGGCGCGGACGCGTGCCACACCGGTTTGATCGACCGAGAGAAGAGTTGACCGGGACTGCCCACATCGAATGCAGACCGTTCGGCGAAATAGTAATTGACGCCGATAAAATCTTGCGTGCCGATGGCTTGCGGAACGCTGCCGCGCGCCGGAAAACGCAATCGACCATCGACCAGCGCGCGGAAAAACCAGCGATTCGCCATTCCGTCGCGCAGACTCGCCGCCCAGCGATCCAGCCCCGACGATGGATTGGCGGGCAGAAACCGGCGCAAGTGATGCGCAATGCCGACGCGCGCGTTGGGCTGAATGCGATGAATTGCGTGATACGCCGCCGCGTGCGCGCGCACCATATTTGCCAGAACGCGAAACGCGAGAGAGAAATTCTTCTTGCCGGGGGGCCAATTGCCGTCGCTGTAACCAGAAAACGCGTAGACGAATGGCTCGTTGATCGTCACCCAGAAATCGCACAGGTCGCCCAGTTCTTGCGCGACCTTCACCGCGAATCGCTCGAAGAGCGGCACAACCGTTTGAGTTTCCCACGCGCCTTGTGCTGCCAGCCAGCGCGGGTTGGCAAAGTGGTGCAGCGTGACGAGCGGCGTCATCCCGCGCTCGCGCAGCGCGATCAGAATGCGGCGATAAAACGCGAGCGCGTCCGCGTTCCACTCGCCTTCGCGCGGCTCGATGCGGCTCCACTCGACCGACAGCCGGTGCGCGTTCTGGTTCAGCGATCTCGCCAAATCGAAATCCTCGTGATAGCGTTTGCCTTTCCACCAATCGCACGCAACCGTAGACCGGTCGCCGTTCTGAATGTGCCCCGGCGTCTGTTCCCAGTCCCACCAATCGTTGTTGTCGTTCGCGCCTTCAACCTGATGCGCCGCTGTTGCCGCGCCCCACAGAAAGCTGTCTGGAAAGTTGAGTGTTGTCAAGTCAGTGTCCAGCGTCCAGTATTCAGTGAACAGTGGAACTGTAAACTATCCACTGTTCACTCTTTCTCTTCCCACGCGCCGACCAGCTCGAAAACTTCGATCGGTTGCTCACGTCCGCGCACGGTCAGCTTGGCGCGCGCACGCACGGCGATCTTGTCCTCGATCAACGCATGCGTGCTGCGCGTCAGCAGGATCTGACCGCTGTCCGCGTTTTCTTGCAGCCGCTTGGCGATGTTCACCGTATCGCCGACCGCCGTATAGTTCATCAATTCGTGCGCGCCAATATTGCCGACGATCGCTTCGCCCGTGTGCAGCCCGACGCGAAAAGTGAGGCGCTGTTCGGGCGGCAACTTGGGCGCATACGCCGCCACCTCGCGCTGCAGCGATAGCGCGGCGCGCGCGGCGCGCCACGCGTGATCCGACTGCGGCATCGGCGCGTTGAATATCGCCATGACGCCATCGCCCAAGAATTTGTCCAGCGTGCCTTCGTAGCGCAGCACCGCCTGATACGCCAGCGACAAATAGCCGTTCAACACATCGACCAGTTGTTCCGGCGGCAGCAACTCGGAAAGTTTGGTGAACCCGTGAATATCGGCAAAGAGGATCGTCAACAGTTGGCGCTCACCGCCCAGCGAGATGCGCCGCGCGTCGGTGAGCAATCCCTCCACGACGGTCGGCGCAACGTAATGTTCAAACGTCGTGCGCACACGCTGCGTCTCCTGTTCCTGCGCGCGCCGTTCGATTTCCAACCGCGCCTGCTCGGTCAAGTCTTCGACTACCAGCGCAACGCCGACCATCTCCTGCGCGCTCCAGATGCCGGACAAGTGAAGCGTCAAACGCACCTCGCCGCGGTCCTCCACACGCGTTATCACATCACGCACGATATGTTCTGAAGTGCGCGCCCACAGCCGCGCCATCAGCAGCGGCAATTGTGCGCCTTCCACCGCGGGAAGCGCGTCCACGTAGGGACGCCCCAGCGCGTTCATCGCCGAAACTCGGAAGATGTTCTCCGCCGCGCGATTGAAACTCGCCACGCAGCCGTCGGGATCGATGGTGATGACGCCCGTCGCGATGCTCGCCAGCGTGGAATCGAGATAATCGCGCATCGAGCCTAGGCGCGCCATCTGATCGCGCAGGTCGGCGAGCAGCCGCGCGTTCTCCAGCGCGACCGCGCTCTGCCCGGCGAGTGTCGCGAGAAGCGCGAGGTCGGCGTCGCTGTAGCGATCACCGGAGAGCCGCACGCCGATCACCCAGACGCCGATGAGCGCGCCGCGGCTGTGAATCGGCACAAAGACTTCGCCGTGCAATTGCTGCAACGCCTCGCGCGTCTCGGGCGTCAAGTCGGCGTATTGCGGCAAGCGATCGATATCGTACTGCAGCAACGGCGCGTCACGTCCGGTCAACGCCCGCGCCACCGAGGTCGTCGCGCCGAGATGAACCGCTCCGTCGTCCGTAGATTCAGGAATGACGCGCAGCGCGTAACCGTCCTCGTCTTTTTCGACGATCAGCAGCGCGGCGTCGCGCGCGCCCATCACTTGGCGCAACAGCGTGCGCCCCTTGGCGGCAAGTTCATCCAGTTCGATTTGCTCGGCGAGCTGGCGACTAAAGTTCTGCACCACCGTCCGCACGTCGTACCCCTGCTCGAACAAGGAGCGCTCGAGCACGCGCTGCATAAAATCGCGCAGCGGCTGATACAGCAGCGCCAAGCCGGTCGCGGCAATCAGCGCGCCGATTTCCTGGCGCACCGGATCCGCGCCGCGCAGCGCTGCCAGCGCGGCGGCAAGGACGATGGTGTACACCATGATGGCAAACGCGGTGATGAAAAGGTTGCGCGCGCTGCGGCGCAAGAGATCGCGCAAATCGACCAGGTCGTGCTGAATCGCCGCGTACGCAACGATGGCGACGCCGACCGCCTGAAGCGCGGGCGCGAATTGCCGCGCCGGTCCGCCGACGATCAAATCGAGCGCGTCGTACGCGACAAAAAACGGAAGCGCAATGCCGAGATAGGAAAGGCGATTGCGGTGCAGCGGGCTGGTCGTGCGGCTGTGCTCTACCGCGCCAAATACGACGATGAACGCGATGACGTATGCCCACAGCGCGGTACGCAGAATGAAGACGAGCGTAGCGGTAGAGATCGTGCCTGGCACCAGATAGAGCGATACTTGCAGCGCGTCAGCCGCGATCGCAGTGGTCAGTATAACCAAGCCAATGAGGAACGCCCACGGCTTGGAATCGATGCGGATGAACGCGCGCGCAAACGCGTAGAAAAAGAGAGGCAGCGCGGTTTCAGCAAGGAGGTATATTCGGAGGAGCGCCGATTGCGCCGGGGCTGCGGGCGTAAGCCCCAGCGAGATCGTCAGCGCGCCCTGCGCCAGAATCGCCATCAAAAGATACAGCACCAGGCGACGCACAGGCGCATCGCGCCAGTCGCGGCGAACGATGATAGTGACGAGAAGGGCTAGATAAATCAGCAGAACGATAAGAGGAACGATCCATTGAACATTCACGCTAGCCGGTTACCTTGACAAATAGAATCGCCACCGTGCAGGCGGCGCAACAACTGAATTATACCCCGATTGCTCGAGTCAAAGCAAATCAAACGATTCGGAACGCGTCCACCAAGACACAGCGCCGCTCGCGCGTGAACGTCCGCGGGCGCGTCATCCCTTCGCCCGTCGTCCCGGCAATCGAGAACGAACAAAAACCTTCGCCGCCGTACCCCAGCCCCGCCAGGTTCGGACCATTCTTGACAAAAATCGAAACATCGGCTTCTTTGGCGTAGCGACTCAGATGATCGAGGTGGCGCGAGTAGATGACCGCGGTGTGCCGGCGTCCGCCTTCCACCGCGACGGCAAAATCGATCGCGTCGTCTGCGTTTGCGACGCGCACGAGTGGCAGGATCGGCATCATCTGCTCCGTCCAAACGAGCGTGTGCTCGCGCGGCACCTCAGCCACCGCGAGCCGCACTTCGTCGCCTACCGTCACGCCGATTTCCTTCAGAATCACAGACGGATTTTGTCCGATCCATTTCTTGTTCAAGTTGGTCGATTTGCCCGGCCTGACCGGCTCGGAGAAAATCACTTTTTCGAGACGCGCGAGTTCATCGGGCGACAAGACGCGGCAGCCCAGTCCGCGCAGCGCGGCGATCAATCGATCCGCAATGGCGTCGACGGCGATGACGCTTTTTTCGTCGGTGCAGATGATGTTGTTATCGAACGACGCGCCCTTGATAATCCCGCGCGCGGCTTCATCGATGTCGGCGGTTTCATCCACGACGACGGGCGGATTGCCCGGTCCCGCGCAGATCGCGCGTTTGCCGGACTGCATCGCCACGTGCACCACCGCCTCGCCGCCGGTGACGAGCGTGAGCCGTGTGCCTGGATGTTTCATCAGCTCCTGCGCGCTTTCAATGGTCGG
>DAIDTM010000207.1 GCA_027457205.1 Anaerolineae bacterium
CCGGCGCGCGGACGAGCCGCGCGTACAGCTGGGGCGTCGTAATGTTCGCGTGTCCCAGCAGCTTTTGAACGCTTTCCAGGTCCGCGCCGTCATTCAAGTGGTGCACTGCAAACGAATGGCGCAGCGTATGCGGCGTGACCGGCGTCTGAATGCCGGCTTCTTCAACATACTCTTTGATGATCAACCACAAGCCCTGCCGCGTCAACCGCTCGCCATGCGGATTCACAAACAGCGCGTCTTCGCTGGCGCGCGAAGCAAACGCCGGACGCCCGCGCTTCAAGTAATCGCTCAACGCGTCCGCCGCGCGCTCCGAAACTGGAATGACGCGCGTTCGCGCTCCGCCTCCCTTGCATTGCGCCGTTCGCGCTTCAAGGTCGATCGATGCGACATCCAGCGAAACCAACTCGGTCACACGCACGCCTGCCGCGTACAGCAGTTCCAGAATCGCGCGGTCGCGGAATCCTTTGGGCGTCCGGTGCTGCACCGGCGCAGCCAGCAGTCGCTCGATTTCCGCCGGCGTCAAAATGTGCGGTAACCGCTTTTGAACCTTCGGAGAACCAAGCGTCGCGGTCGGGTCTTCATCGACCAAGTTGCGCTGCGTCAAGAAATGGTAGAACGTTTTGAGTACCGCCACCTTGCGCGCAACGCTGGATGGCGTGTACTCGCGCGCCGTCAAATCCTTGATGAAATCCAGCAGCAACGGCTTGTCGACGCGCCCCCAGCTCGACAAATGCGGTCGTTCGGTCGCGACGAAATTCAAGAACTGGGTGAGGTCGTTCCGATACGCCTCGACCGTGTTGTGCGCGTAACGTTTGCCGTCCCGCAGAAAAGCCAGGAATTCGCCGATCTGTTCTTCCATCACAGTGGCGATATTGTAGCACAGTCCCAAGTGAGTGACAAGTGACGCGCGACACGCCGTTTCCCATCCCAGCCAACATCGACTATAATCGAAGAAATTTTTTCGCCGCAGATTTCGTCAACATCCAATTCTTCGAGGTTTCTATGCAAACGCTTTTCGTCGTCTCGCACACTCACTGGGACCGCGAATGGTACGAGCCGTTCCAGGTTTTCCGAATGCGCCTGGTCAAGTGCATCGATCAACTGCTGGATATTTTCGCCGCCGATCCCGATTACAAACATTTTCTGCTCGATGGGCAGACCATCGTGCTGGAGGATTATCTCGAAGTTCGACCCGACCGCGCGCCGGCGCTGCACGCGCTGGTGAGCGAAAACAAATTGACGATCGGTCCGTGGTACGTCTTGCCCGACGAGTTTCTGGTCAGCGGCGAGGCGATCATTCGCAATCTCCAGCGCGGCACGCGCATCGCCGCGGAATTTGGACGCACGTTGCGCGTCGGCTATCTGCCCGATCCGTTCGGACACATCAGCCAGATGCCGCAAATTCTGCGCGGCTTTCATTTCGGCGTGGCGGCGTTTCGCCGCGGACTCGCGGACGAGCCCACCGAGTTGTGGTGGGAATCGCCGGACGGCACGCGCGTCCTGGCGTGCTACCTGCGCGACGGGTACGACAACGCCGCGTGGATGCAGCACGACGACGCCGGCTTCGTCGCGGGCGTCCAGAGGCTGCGCGATTCGCTCGCGCCGCACGCGACCACGTCGAATCTCCTGTTGATGAACGGCACCGATCACATGGAACCGTGGGCAGACCTGTCGCGCTTGCTCGATGTCGCGCGCACACAGATCGCCGACGCGCAGATCGTCCATGCATCGCTGCCGATGTACATCGACGCCGCGCAAGGCGAAATCGAGCAGCGCGATCTGCAACTCGACGTCGCGCGCGGCGAGTTGCGAACCCCCAAGCGGCATCACCTCCTCCCCGGCGTCGCGTC
>DAIDTM010000208.1 GCA_027457205.1 Anaerolineae bacterium
CCCTTCAGCGCCCCGCCCCCCCAGGGTGAAATTGCGACCAAATGGCGTGCCAGAATATCGCACGCCATTTGGTTTTGCCCGCCGCGCGCCGCGCGTATTTGCGCCCAGCGTAAAATGTGCTATACTGGCTTTGCCCTGAGAAATAGTCGCACTATTTCGTGATGAGGCGTTTGGCGCGCGGGGTGGACCGCCCCGACGCGGGGAAAATACACGATGACGTGGTTCTTGGCTTCAAAAGACTTGCGCGCTCGCTTGCTGTGGCTGCGGCGCTATCTGCCCATCGCGGTTTTCGCGATGGTGTTGGTCTACCAAGTTCTCAGTCTCTTCCTCCTCCGTGATGTTTCCGATATTCTCCACTTTTTTGCCGATCTCACCGCGTATGGCGTCTTGGGTCCCCTGGCAGCATGGTTTACCATCGATTGGATCATTCAGCGCGTCGACGAGCGCGAGCTGGCGGTCGCAGCCAAAGCACAAGCCGAAACGCAGCGGCAGCGCGCGATCGAAATGGCGCGCGAGCAAGAACGTCTGCTTGCCGCCATTTGTTCCAATTCGGCGGACGCGATTATCGGCTTGGATAACGACGGTGTGATCCAGACGTGGAATCGCGGCGCAGAGATGATGTTTGGGTACGTTGCGGAGGAAGTGGTCGGGAAGCACTATCGCGTGATCGTTCCACCGGAACTCCAGTCGCGCGGCGAAGTCGAGTGGCTGACCGCGCAGATGACTCAGCACGGCTATGTCCGCAATTTTGAAACTGAACGCGTCGCCAAAGGTGGGCGACGCGTCATCGTCGATTTGACGCGGACCGAGATTCGCAATGAGGAGAATCAAGTCATCGGTTTTTCGGCGATCCTGCGCGACATTACCGCACGCGTTCAGGCGGAGCAGGCGATTCAGCAGCTGAATCTGGAGTTGGAAACCAAGGTGATCGAGCGGACCGCCCAGCTGGCGGCGGCGACCGAAGAACTGCGCCGCCGCAACCAGGAATTGGAAGCGGCGAACGAAGAATTGAAAAAGCTCGACGAGTTGAAATCCGAGTTCGTTTCGATGGTGTCGCACGAACTGCGCGCGCCGCTGACGAACATCAACGGCTCCATCGAATTGCTTCTCGCGGGTACGGGCGCGCGCTATGATCTGGACCACCGCGAGATGTTGCAGATCGTCAGCGAGCAAAGCGCACGCCTGACGCGGCTGGTGCAGGGCATCCTCAACGTAAGCCGAATCGAAGCCGGGCAATTGGTGCTCCAGCCGCAAGCATTTAATATCGTCGGGCTGATCGAAAAGGTGATCGACGTTTGGGAGACGCGCGGAGCTGCCAATCCGCTTGAGCGTCCGCGCGCGGTGAATTTACCTTCGGTCTGGGCGGATCGCGACCGCACGGAAGAAATCCTGTTTAACTTGATCGATAACGCGATCAAGTACTCGCCGGAAGGCGCGCCGATCCGGGTGGACGCGGAGGCGAATGGACGATTCGTTTCAGTTTCTGTTTCCGACCGGGGCATCGGAATTCCAGAAGAGGAAATCGAGCGGATCTTTGAAAAGTTCCACCGCGTGGATCGAAAAGACGCGATGGAAACTTATGGTCACGGTCTTGGACTATATATCTGCCGTCGACTGGTGGAAGCCCAGGGCGGACAAATATGGGTCGAAAGCGTCGTGGGCGAAGGATCGACTTTCCGATTCTCGCTGCCGCTCGCCGGTCGTGTCGAGATGGAGCCGGCTGGCGACGCGCGGCGCGTGACCCTCGGAGGACGTGGATGAGCAAGGGGCGAGTGCTCGTGGTCGATGACGACAAGACGCTCGTGCGTTTAATGCGCGAGGCGCTCTCCAAAGCCGAATATGAAGTGATTACCGCCGCGAACGGAATCGACGCGCTGCAAGAGTTGTACGCCAAGCAGCCCGATATGGTGCTGCTCGATGTAATGATGCCGCGGATGGATGGCTGGGAAACTGCCGGACGCATTCGGCAAGTGAGCAAGGTGCCGATCATTATGCTGACCGGTAAGGATGCCGAGAGCGACAAGCTCAAGGGCTTTGAGATTGGCGTGGACGATTACGTCACCAAGCCGTTCAGTTTTGCGGAGATGGTCGCGCGCGTCAGCGCGGTGCTGACTCGCTCGCGCGTCGCGCCGTCCGACCACAAGTCCAAGCGGTACGCCAGCGGCGATCTGGTGATCGATACGGATGCACGGCGCGTCACCAAGGGCGGCAAGGTAATCGAACTGACGCCGACGGAGTATCGCTTGTTGGCAACGCTCGCGGAAAACTCGGGACGCGTGCTGTCGCACGAGCAGCTGCTGAACAAAGTGTGGGGCTATGAATTCGGTGAGGACACCGGGTACGTCAAGCGGTACATCTGGTACCTGCGGCGCAAGATCGAAGACGATCCGCGCAAGCCAGAGCACATTCTCACCGAACGCGGGTTCGGGTATCTGTTTCAAGGAGACTAAAACCTTGCGAAGGTGTGAACCTTCGCAAGGTTTTTCTTTTGGACTCGTTTTTGACTCACACAGCACGAGATTTTGACTGGACGGTAGTACGCTGGAGGTGGACTGGAGGAACGGTATGCGTGTGACAATTGATCGAAACTTGTGCGGGGCGTGGTCGCCCGCGTGCGAAGAATGTTTTAGTGTGTTCGTGGCGCGCGGTTTTCAACTCGACCGCGCGTGTATCACCGGCGCGTGGGACGACGGCTCGGAAGATGTGACCGCCGTGATTCGCTCCGGCGGTTATGTGGGGACGCTCAAGATCACGCCGGAAAACCGCGCCGCGGTCATCAGCGAGGGCTGGCGCAGTTTCGCGAACCTGCCGGCGGAAGCATTCGATATTCAGCCGCCGCACGGCGACTATATCCGCGCGACGCTTCGACAAGATTGACCGGCGCAGCAGGATCGATGGGCGGCGATGATCGCCGCACTGACTCGAGGCAGAGCGCGCGGCACGCGTGGCAGGATGCCGCGTTTTGTTTTGCCCCCGCTTGGAAAGACAGTGGCTTATGAATACGAAAATCGTTATCGGCGCGATCGTCTTACTGCCGGTGCTGGCGCACTTGACGTATGCCACCACGACTTCGACGTTCGCCAATTATTACATCACGGTCGATCAATACGCTGCGCGGTCGGCGACAACGCCAGTCCGCGTGGGCGGACAGATCGTGCCAGGGACGATTCGCTGGGACAACGCGACGCAGACGATGCATTTTCAACTTGCCGGCGACAAAACTACGGTTAACGTGGACTATCGCGGTCCGGTGCCGGATTCGTTCCGTGATGGATTCACCGCGATCCTGGACGGCGCGCGCGGCGCGAACGGCGCGTTCGTCGCGACCAGTCTGATGATCAAGTGTCCGCACCAGTATTTGCCGGCGGGATAGCCGACGGCGATGGGCTATCCTGCCATATCGCGTACAATGTCCGTGATCGACAACACGCCCACCGGCTTTAAGCGTTCGCCGATGCGTTCGACGACGAAGAGCCGATGCACCTTGTGCGTGAGCAGAATCTTGAGTGCGTCGGTCAACAAGGTGTCGGGCGTCACCGCGAGCACGTTCTTGACCATCACGTGTTCTGCGCGCAAACCGTGCCAGTACTCCTCATGGGCGCGCAGCGTGACGAGATCGGTGCGCGAAATCAGCCCCTCCAGATAACCTTCGCTATCGATGACGGCGAGCGCGCTAATGTCCAGTTCGGTCATGCGCCGCGCCACCTCCGGGATCGGCGTGTCGCGCGCGCATCCGATCACGTTGGGACGCATCAGGTCGCGCACGAGCGGTTCGTTCGGCATATTTCACCTCGCTTGCGAGTACTTGCTGTTTCCTCTCATTCTAAGCAAAGTCACCCGGAATTGCAACCGCCTTTTTAGACACGTTCGATACGCCTTTTTGACCGCATTTGAACTTGGGAATGGTACCATCTTAGTGAAGGTATCTTGGCGATTGTTCGTGAGAGGGTGATATATGGATCGGAATGGCGAGCACAGCAATGGTGGTGTGTCGCACAAGAGCCGTCGTTCCACGGCAAAGACTGTTGCGCCACGGCGCGGCAACGGGCGGCGTCGCGACCGGGCAACTTACGACGAGAGCGGCAGCGTCGGCGATCTCGTCTATGTCTATCTGCGCGAAATCAGCCGCACGCCACTGCTGAACCGGCGGCAGGAAGTCGAGCTGACGCAAGAAATGTGGCGAGGTCGGTTGGCAGCGCGC
>DAIDTM010000209.1 GCA_027457205.1 Anaerolineae bacterium
CTTGCATATTACTTACCTTCCTTCTTTCCTAGCGCCGGCGTCTTGACGATTTTCTTTTACTTGCGCGCGCGGCGGATGAACAGCAGACCATTCTTTCCGCCCGGCACCGCGCCTTTCACCGCGAGCAAATTGCGCTCCGCGTCCACCTGCACCACTTCCAGCTTCAGCACGGTCGCGCGCGCGTTGCCCACCTGTCCCGCCATCCGCAGACCGCGGTACACGCGCCCCGGCGTCGTCGTCGCGCCGCTCGCACCAGGTCGGCGCATCCGGTCGGATTGCCCATGCGTTTTCTTGCCGCCCTTGAAATGAAGCCGCTTGACGACGCCGGCGTGCCCCTTGCCTTTCGAGATGCCGCTCACGTCCACCAGATCGCCCGCGCTGAACATCGTCACGTTCAACTTTTGACCGATCTGCGCGTCCGCAATGTTCGTCGTGCGGACTTCGAGCAAATGTTTGAGCGGAGGCAGGTTCTTCAAATGACCGCGCTCCGGTTTGGTCAATCGCCGCGATTCGCCGAAACCGAGTTGCAACGCGCTATAGCCATCGCGCGCCGGCGTTTTCACCTGTGTCACAAAGCACGGGCCCACTTCCAACACCGTCGCGGGAACGACTTCGCCCTTCTCCGTAAAAATTTGCGTCATTCCAACTTTTTTGCCGAGCAATCCGTCTGCCATAATAGTCCTTTAGGCAAATAGTCTTATAGTCACGTAGTCACAGCCCGATAGTCCGCCGACTATTTGACGATTCGTCTACGCGACTAGACGACTAAAGTTTGATTTCAATATCGACGCCGGCGGGCAAGTTCAGTCGCATCAGCGTATCGATTGTTTTGGAGCTTGGCTCGAGTACGTCGATCAATCGTTTGTGCGTCCGAATCTCAAACTGCTCGCGCGAATCCTTATCGATGAACGCCGCGCGCTGCACCGTGAATTTTTCGATGCGCGTGGGCAGCGGGATCGGTCCCACCACCGCCGCGCCGGTGCGCTCTGCAGTTTCGACGATTTGCTTCGCCGACTGATCCAAGACGCGATGATCGTACGCTTTGAGTTGAATGCGAATCTTTTGTCGAGCCATAATCTCCCCTTGGTCCCGCGGCTTACGCGATGACCTTCGTAATCACACCCGATCCAACCGTATGCCCACCTTCTCGAATCGCAAACCGCGACCCCTGCTCCAACGCCACCGGCGTGATCAACTTCACCTTCATCGACACGCTGTCCCCAGGCATCACCATCTCCACGCCCTCCGGCAACTCCACATCCCCCGTTACATCCAGCGTCCGAATGTAGAACTGCGGCCGATACCCCTTGAAGAACGGCGTGTGCCGCCCACCTTCTTCCTTCTTCAACACATACACCTGTCCCTCAAACTGCGTCATCGGCTTGGCAGTCCCCGGCGCGGCTAACACTTGCCCCCGCTCCACGTCCTCCCGCTCAATCCCGCGCAGCAAGCATCCAATATTGTCGCCCGCTTGCCCGCTGTCCAGCAACTTGCGGAACATCTCCACGCCCGTCACTACCGTCGACCGCGTCTCCCGCAGCCCCACGATCTCCACCGTGTCCCCGACCTTCACCAGCCCGCGCTCCACGCGCCCCGTCACCACCGTCCCGCGCCCCTTGATCCCAAACACGTCTTCAATCGGCACCAGGAACGGCTTGTCTACCGCACGCGTCGGCGTCGCCACGTACGCATCGACCACCCGCATCAACTC
>DAIDTM010000210.1 GCA_027457205.1 Anaerolineae bacterium
GTCGAGCACCAGAATCTGATCGGCGCGCTTGACGGTCGTCAGCCGCTGCGCGATGACGAACGTCGTGCGCCCCTGCATCAACTCCGCGAGCGCCTGCTGAATCAGGTACTCTGTCTGCGTGTCCACGCTCGAAGTTGAATCGTCGAGAATCAAGATGCGCGGATTCATCAACAGCGCCCGCGCGATCGCGACGCGCTGCCGCTGACCGCCGGACAGCGTGACGCCGCGCTCGCCGACAATCGTGTCGTAATCCTGCGGCAGCGCGAGGATGAAATCGTGGGCGCGCGCCGCGCGCGCCGCGGCGACCACTTCATCTTCCGTCGCGTCGAGCCGCCCGTAGGCGATGTTGTCGCGAATCGATGACGAAAACAGCAGCGACGATTGCAGCACGATGCCGATCTGCGAGCGCAGCGCTTTCAACTCAATTGTCTTGATATCGCGTCCGTCGACCAGCACGCCGCCGCTCGTCGCGTCGTAGAATCGCGGAATCAAATTGATGAGCGATGTCTTGCCGCTGCCGGTCGGTCCGATCAGCGCGATGATCTGGTTCGGCAGCGCCTCGAACGACACGTCGCTCAGCGCCTCGCGTTCCTTGTCGCTCGCGTGGTACGCGAACGACACCGCATCGAACGCGACGTTGCCCGTGAGCGCCGGCAGCGGCGCGGGGTCGCGCGGCGACGTGATGTCTTCCGGCAAGTCGAGGACTTCGAAAATGCGCTGACAGCCAGCGATCGCTTCGCCTGCGGAGTTGAGGACGAAACCGAGATCGGCGACGGGACCGGCGAGGATGAGCAGGTACGAGTTGAACGCGACCAGCTCGCCCAGCGTGAGCGCGCCGTCGATCACCATCTTGCCGCCAAACCACAGGATCAGCGCGGTCGAGAATATCACGAGGATGTTCAGCGTTGGCATATAAAATCCCCAGTTGCTCACGACGCGCACGCTCACATCGTACAGCACGCGGTTCTTCGCGGTAAACTTTTCCTTCTCGTGTTCCTCACGCGCAAACGCGCGGACGACCTGCGCGCCGCTCAGGTTTTCTTGCAGCGCGGTCGATACATCGCCGAGCGCGTGATCGACGCGATACCACAGCGGCGGTTGCACGCGTCCCAGGTTGAACGCCACGCCGGCGAGCACCACCAGCGGAATGAAACCGATCAGCGCCAGCGTCGGACTCGCGTCGAGCAGCAGGTAGCCGATGCCGACAATTAGCAGCATCACATTCAACAGGTCCACGCCGCCGCCGCCGACAAAGCGCGAGAGCGAACTCACGTCTTCCGTGCAGCGGCTCATCAGCTGCCCGGTCTGCACTGAATCGTGGTACGTGAACGACAGCCGCTGGATTTTATCGTACAGCGCGTTGCGAAAATCATAGCCGCTGCGATTGATCAGCCACTCGGACAGATAGCGTTTGCCGAAGTTGAAGATCGAGCGCTCCACGCCGACGCCGACGATGATGAGGCCGACGCTGAGAAGCGCGGCGTGGTCGTTTTTCGCCAAGCCGTCGTCAATCGCG
>DAIDTM010000211.1 GCA_027457205.1 Anaerolineae bacterium
TCGCGTTCGGTCAGTGGTGGCTCAACAGCATCTTTGCCGCGGTGATTTCGACCGCGCTGGTGCTGGCGCTCGATTCGCTGGCGGCGTACGCGTTCGCGCGGCTCGGTTTTCGCGGCAGCCAGTGGCTCTACGCCATCATCCTATCAATGCTGATGGTGCCGATCCAGGTGACGATCGTGCCGCTCTATCTGGAGTTCGCCTCCGCGCATCTCGTCGATACGCTGGCGGCGGTGCTGCTGCCGACGACCGGGAACGTCACCGGCATTTTCATCCTGACGCAATTCTTTCGCAACGTGCCGCGTGAGCTGGAAGAAGCCGCGCTGATGGACGGCGCGAGCCGCGTGCGGATTTGGTGGAGCGTGATGCTGCCGCTTTCGCGTCCCGCGCTGGTCTCGGTCGCGATCATCACCTTCATCAGCAGCTGGAATAATTTTCTGTGGCCCCTCGTCGTATCGTACTCGGACAAGTCGCGCACGCTGCCGGTAGGCATCGGACAATTCTTCGGCGGCGCAAGCGGCGCGAGCGGCTCCGCGCCGCAGTTCGGTCCGGTGATGGCGGCGGCGCTCCTGGCGACGCTGCCGGCAATTTTCGTCTTTCTGATTTTGCAGCCGTACTTTGTCCGCGGTATTGCGATGTCGGGGTTGAAAGGGTAACGGAGGCAATCGATGAAAACGGTCTACCTGGTCGCCAGCGGCGACCTGCGCTTATCGGCAAATCAAGATTGTTGGCTCACGCAAGCGGCGATGGAAAAACAGGTGATTGACGCGGTGGAGCGCGAAGGATGGCGCGTCCAGCGCGCGCATCCGTACGACGCCGCGCAGAAACACGGCTTTCTCGATAGCCAGAAACGCGGCATCGAGGTCTTCCGTTCGATTCCGCCGGACGCGCCGGTGATCGTCGCGGAAGCCGTGTGGCAGTACACCCATCACGTCTTACCAGGACTGATGACGCACCGCGGTCCGATTCTGACGGTGGCAAATTGGGATGGCACGTGGCCCGGCTTGCTCGGAATGCTCAACCTCGACGGATCGCTGACCAAAGCCGGCGTCAAGTACAGCACGTTGTGGAGCCAGGACTTTACCGACGATTTCTTCGTCACAGGGCTGCGCCGGTGGCTCAAGACCGGCAAGGTAACGCACGACACGTCGCACGTCCACGCGTACGACAAGGTGCGCGTGCCAGCGCGCGCGGCAAAAATCGGCGTCCAATTCGCGCGCGAGTTTCGCGCGAATAAATCGATCATGGTCATTTTCGACGAGGGCTGCATGGGGATGTACAACGCGATCATCCCCGACGAACTGCTGAACCCGGTGGGCGTCTTCAAAGAGCGGTTGAGCCAATCCGCGCTCTACGCCAAAATGCGTACCGTGTCCGATCAAGACGCGCGCGCGGTGTACGATTGGCTGCCGGCGAAAGGAATGCGGTTCAAGCTCGGCAAAGACGATCGGACCGAGCTGACCGAAGCGCAAGTGCTGACGCAGTGCAAGATGTACATTGCCGCCGTCCGCATCGCGGATGAATTTGGCTGCGCCGTGATCGGCATTCAGTACCAGCAAGGGCTGAAAGACCTGACGCCGGCGTCCGATCTTGCCGAAGGGCTGCTCAACAACGTCGACCGCCCGCCGGTGTACGGCGAGACG
>DAIDTM010000212.1 GCA_027457205.1 Anaerolineae bacterium
CTATATGACCCCCTAATTCCCCCACACTAATTCCCCTATACCAAAACCACTACAGCCATTCCGTCCTGATTTTTACAGGAGCATGGTCGGGTAGAGAGAGCCAGTTCAGAATCGCGTCGGTCCAAGGCGTAGCCTCTTTTGCCTCGCGTCGAAACCGTGCCAGGATTGGCAACGGGATCAGAAACGCATAGGTGGTCTGAAAGTAAAGGATCGCCACTATGCCACCCTGCTTGGCTTGCCCATGCAAGAACCTGCCAAGGTCGTTTGGGCGACGCCGCACCTGTAGGGTGGATGGGTTGAGTGGTTGCGCCGGCGCGGGCTTGGCACTGTCTGCCAAGAGTGCCAGTTCGTCCTTAATTTTGGGATGTAGCGTCGCGCTTCCCGCCCCGCGCCAAGCCAGCAATATATCTCTGAGAATGTTTGGCGCTCCCAACACGCCAATCGGTTTATTGTGATAGTGAATGACCAGCACGCCGCCAACTCGCCGGGCAGCCTTTTCGTCGCTGCCGGTTCTTGATGAGGGCTGGGCAATTCTTCTTGGAATCTCTTCGCTGTCAGACACACCACTCAGAGCACGTGTCCAACTCTTGTACACACGATCTGTTGAAATCGGCTTGATAAACTCGTTGCCCTTTTCCTTTTCTTCCTCCCAGGAAAACTTCCAGCTGCTCTTTCGCTTGAACGGCATCGTCTCTCCTATGTTCGCGCAACGCTAACCGTCGCGTCTCCGCTGGACTCGGACGTTCGCGCCAGTTCTCGCGTCCACTCCGTTCCGATCTTCAGGAGCGCCAGCGCGACACGTGCGGCGAACCGCTTGGGAATGCGGCAACTAACCGCATAGTCCCGACGAATGAACCCAAACCGGATAAACTCCGGTAACTTCTCTTTTTTCTCGCGTGCGGTCAGACGCAGGGCCGACACCTGGTTGAACAGTCGCGCGATCCGCCGGCGATATTTCCGATCGACCTGTTCATTCGGTGGATCGCGGAAGAGTGTCTCCAGGGAGACCTCCGCAAAACGCGTCCGCAAGTCAACGACCATCACCAGGGGTCGCCCTTGCGCCATGCACCAGAAGTAATAGGCTTCCTCCGCATCCTCACGCGCGGCGAGTCCGCGACTGCTTGAGATGCGTAGGTAGCCGTCGGCTTGCGCTTGCTTCACGATTGCATCGATGCTCGCCATCTCTCCAACTCCTCGTTACTCCGGCTCGCCGCGCACAAGGCGACCAATCCTCACCTGCTGGACGTGCAACCACTCTTCCTTGGGAATGATTGGTGGCGCGTCGAGACCACGCACGCAGACGCCGCGTTCCACCACGTCTACGAACAATGCTTGGAAATGTCGATCCAGTTCGTCGAGACTCAAAGGTTGATGGGATTCGCGTTGCCGCTCCGCCAGGTCGTGGACCAGCTGCGTTACCGCGTCGGCGATCGTATCATACGGCTGCAAATCGATCCCGTAGCCGTAAACGGGATTGGACAACAGTTGCCGAACACGCTCCCCTGTCCACTCGGTCTCGCCCGGTCGGAACGGCCAGGGCACGTCCACGGACGCGTCGCGCGGGGGACGCGCGGGATGTTGCTGGGAAGATGTTCGTCGGGAGCGCGCAGCCCCGCGGTGTCGTTTGGTCGATTTGCTCACAGAGGTCTCCTTTTGTTGGGTCGGAATAAACGGACTCTATGTCCGCTTATTTCGCGTCCTGGTTTTTAGAACAACATCCCTTGCTGCCCGCGTTCCACCGCACGCGGCGACAGATACAAACACTCGGTCTTGAGCGCCGCGCCGGTCCGCAGCGAGTTAATCCGCGCTTGCGTCGTCACGACCTGCCAACCCGCATACAGTTCCGCGTACAACGCGGACGGGTAACTGCTTACAACCGCCATGCCCTGAATGTCGCGCAGCACGCGCGCCAACTCCCGATGATCGTCGTCCTCCATCTCCTGCGCGTAACCCTTCTCGCGCCAACGCTTGTGGCGCGTCGCGCCCGGATACGGCGGATCACAGTACGAGGGCACGTCTTTGGCGCGCTGCACGCGAGCGTGCAGCGCATAATGGTCGTGCCCTCGCAGCGTGTTGGGTCCGTCGAAACGCTCGATCACTTTCAGCGCGTCGTCGTGCTCGATCTGGACAGGGCGCAGCCGCGCACGACCGACTTGCCGCGATGTCCGTTCTTCTGGAATCGCCAGCCCGTGACATTGCTCGATCCCGCGATCCCCTGGAGCGCGCGCACGTAAAAGCGCCGCGCTTGCTCCAGTTCGTCGTTGCCCTCCTCGCGGCGGGCGCGCCGGTGTTCTTCACGCGCAAACGGCGTGAGGTGAATTGCGCGCAAGAGTTCATCTTCGCGTTCTCGTAAGACGCGGAAAAAGTTCACCACCTCCGAGTCGAGATCGTTGTAGACCTCCAACTCGGATGGCGACTTTCGCAGGAGCACGCTCGCCGCTCCGCCGAACGGTTCGACGTAGCAGACATGCTTCGGAAAAAAGGAAATAATCCAATCCGCCAGCCGCCACTTGCCGCCGTAATACCGCAATGCTGGACGCGAGAGAGTCGTTACCGTAGGGGCGTCTCCACGACCGGCACTCCGCGGGACACCGCGGGGTCTACGGGCGCGTCGAGCGCAACGCCCTCCGGCAATTCGGCGAATCCGAAAGCGGTCGCGAGCACGCGCAGCGCGTCGCCGTAGCCCCGCCCGTACTCCGCGCTCAGCGCGTCGGGATTCGCGCGTGCGGCTAATTCAACCGAAAGCCGCGCCGCTTGCAGCGCGTTCCGCACATCTTCCTCGAACCAAACCTTGAGCGCCATCGTTTCCTCCGATTCAGTGCAGCAGCCACGCAATGACGAACAGCACGACGACGAGTCCCGCTCCGCCGATCAGGAAGGTCTGGAGCATTTCCCGCGCCGCACTAAATCCCGACCGCTGCCGGCGTCGCGTGGGTACGACCGCGCCGCGCGTCTCGCGCGCGTTCTTCGCCCACGTGATGTTGCGTGCGTCGATCACCCCGCTCACCACCGGCACCCCCGCGCGCTCCAAGAGATATTCTGCCCACCGCGCTTGGCGGCGTTTCACGCGGAAGCAGAGGCGCTTGCCTGCGAAACCGCGACCATAGACCCTGACGCCGCGCTGGGTCAATAGCCGCTCGACATCGACCCCACTCCACCCCGTGCCGCGCTGCACACAGACGATGGGCGAGTTGTGGCGAGTGAAACTCGCGGCGAGTTCGGTCGCGATACCGAACACGCCCCAACGTTCGTATGCGCCCGCCCAGTCTGCGTACCGAAACGTGGAGAGAAATCCCTCGATGGGATCGATCAAATCCATGCCTGCCAAGAATTCAAAGAAATCGTCCATGGTTGCCTCACGCGTCCTGAACAACGCTGCCTAGCGCGCCGCGCTGGCTCATACGGTCTTCTTCTCCCGAAGGGTGATCGCCACAATCATCAGCAGCAGTCCGATCGCAAACCCAAATCCGTCCGAACTTGCGAAGCGACGAACGCTAACTGAATTCGTCATCCAAACATCGAACGCCAGGCTCGCCAAAAACAACCCCACGCCCCCTCCGAAGAAAAAGGTCCAACTGACATTGCGCTGCAACGCGACGAACACGATTACCCCAAA
>DAIDTM010000213.1 GCA_027457205.1 Anaerolineae bacterium
CTTCGTACGCGTCGCCGCGCACGTCGATGGGATTGAGCGCGCTGGCGATCTCTGGCGCGTCACGCATCAGCGCGCTGATCGTCTCCGGCGCGAGCCGCGCCATCTTCAACCCCGCGCGCTCGACCGCGTCGGTAGCCATCACGCCCATCCCGCCGGCGTTCGTCACGACCGCGACACGGTTGCCGCGTAGGAGTGGCTGGTACGCGAACGCAATCGAATAGTTGAACAAACTCTCAATTGAATTGGCGCGGACAACGCCGGACTGCTTGAACGCCGCGTCGTACGCGCGCTCGGAGCCGGCGAGCGAGCCGGTGTGCGACGAGATGGCGCGCGTGCCGGCGTCGGTCGTGCCGCTTTTGATCGCGATGATCGGCGTATGTTTCTCGCGCGCGACGCGGCGCGCTTGCGCCATAAACTCTGCGCCGTCGCGGATGTCTTCGAGATACGCGAGGATCACTTTCGATTCCGGGTCGTCGCCCCACGCTTCGATGAAATCGTTCTCGTTGCAATCCGCTTTGTTGCCGATGCTGACGAACCGCGAAAAGCCGATGCCCTGCCCTTCCGCCCAATCGAGCACCGCCTGCGCGAGCGCGCCGCTCTGCGTCATAAACGCGATGTTGCCGCGCCTGGGCATGCCGGCGGTGAACGAGGTGTTGAGCGGAATGACCGTATCGATGATGCCGATGCAGTTCGGACCGATCATTCGCATCGAATACTTCTTGGCGATGTCGACGAGCGCGCGCTCCAGCTTCATTCCGTCGCCGCCGATTTCGCGAAAGCCCGCGGTGATGACGATGACGCCCTGGACACCTTTCTTGCCGCACTGCTCCATCGCGTCGGCGACGCGCGACGCGGGGATGACGATCACGGCAAGATCGATTTCGTCGGGAACGTCGAGAACGGAAGGGTACGCCTGATGACCGAGGATGATGCCGGCTTTGGGGTTGATCGGATAAATGCTGCCGCGGAAACCATAGCGCGTCATGTTATCGGCGATCGCGTAGCTGAGTTTCGCCGGATCGCTGGACGCGCCGATGATGGCGACGGAGCGCGGTTCGAAGAAGGCTTGATGCAGATTATCCATCGGTTTCGATTATACATCAAAGGGCGCGCGATGAAAACCAGAGGGACGACCCTGCCTGGTCGCCCTTTGCGGCGGCGCAGAAATGCTTTCGCGCAACAAAACGTTTTTGCAGGATTATGCCAAGTGTGCTATATTTTCTCTGCGATGAAAACCTTTCTTACGAAACAGCGCGATCTGCTCATCAGCGCGACTCTTTTCGTCCTCGCGTTCGCGCTGTACGTTCGCACGCTCGCGCCGTCCGTCGCGTTTTTGTTCGACGATACGCTGGAATTTCAGTACATCGTCCCGCGCCTCGGCATCATTCACCAGACCGGCTACCCATTCTACGCCATCCTCGGTAAACTTTTCACGCTGCTCGTTCCACTCAACGATCCGGCGTTTCGCCTGAACCTGCTCTCTGCGCTGAATGGCGCGCTCGCGGTCGCGCTCGCGTACTTGGTCGCGCGTCACTTGACGGCGTATCGCTTTGCCGCGATCATCGCCGCGCTCACCTTTGCGGTCGGGCAGACGTTCTGGTCGCAAGCTGTCATCGCGGAAACGTACACGACGCAGATGCTGATCGTCGCGGTGCTGTTCTATCTCGCGCTCATCTGGCGCGAGGAAGTGGAACACGGCAATGCCGATGCGGCGCGTCGCCGTTTCTACGCGCTCGCGTTCGCGATGGGGCTGGGGCTGACGCATCACCGCCTGATTCTGCTGCTCTATCCCGCCATTACGTTTTACGTTTTACTCGTCAATCGAAATATTTTCCGCGATTTCAAAACGCTCGCTCGCGCCGCGCTACTATTTCTTGCACCATTGCTGCTCTACCTGTACCTACCGCTGCGCGGCGCGGTTGGCTCGGCAGATGGCACCTACCAGAACACGCTGCAAGGATTTTTCGCGTGGGTGATGGCGTCGCAGTACTTTACCTTTCTCACGGCAAATCCGCTCCACGTCTCATACGACGCCGCGTATTATTCGACGCTCTTCCAAAATCAACTCGGCATCCTCGGTCTCGCGCTCGCCGTTATCGGCGTCGTCTGGCTGCTGCGCAAACCGTGTGAATGGGCATTGCTCGTCCTCGCGCTGATTCCCGAAGCTGGCTTTGCGTTCAACTATCACGTCGCCAACGTCTACGTCCATTTTCTGACGACGTTCTGGCTGCTTGCCATTTTCGCCGGCGCGGGCGCAGACGGATTATTCAACGTGATCGCTCAACTATCGAGCCGCAAGTACCAAGCGGCAGGATTTCTTGCGCTGCCCATCGCCGGCTTGCTCCTCCTGTTCATTCCGATCAACCTCCTCAGCGCCAACTATGCCGCCGACGATCTGTCCGGCAAATGGGATATGCACGATTACGGTCTCGACATCCTGAGTCAGCCACTGGAACCCAACGCGACCATCATTGGCATCACCGGCGAGATGACGCTACTGCGCTATTTTCAAGAGACGCAAAACATTCGCCCGGACCTGCAGACCATCGCCGCCGATACAGAAGACGCGCGGCTTGCGGCAATCACCGACGCGCTGAAACAAAATCGTGTCGTCTATCTCACGCGATCGTTGAAAGGCGCGCCGGAGCAGTATTCGCTCTCGTCGCTCGGTCCGCTGATTCGCGTGCAGCCCACGCCGGTCACCACCGCGCCGCCGATTTCGCATCCGCTCGACGCGGATTTCGGCGCGGTCAAATTACTCGGCTACACGGTGGACGCGTCACGGCTCCACGCGATTCCAGACCTCTGGCACGCCCAGAATAATCGATTCCTGCGCGTGACGCTGTACTGGCAAGCCGTCGATAACATGCCAACCGACGCGATGGTTTCGGTCAAGGTTTTGCGCAGCGATCAGCGCGTCTTTGGGCAAGTCGATCATCGTCCCGTACTCGACGCGTACCCGACGACGGCATGGCGCAAGGGCGAAATCATCACCGACACGTACGCGGTGCCCGTCTTCCTCGGCGTCACGCCCGGCGATTACGCGATCAACGTCACGATGTACAACGCCGCCTCCGGCGCGATCATCGGTCAGCGCGATCTGGAAAAGATCACGCTGGGCGCGGATGTCACTGCGCCGCGCCACGCGTCGAACAACGCGCAGAGCGACGTGTACCTGGCGCAAGCGCTTGCCGGCTATTCCGTCGACGCGTGGAACGTCGCACGCACGGTCAACGCGGATTTCGGCGCGCTGTCGCTCGTCGGTTATTCGCTGGATTCGAGTTCGCAGCCAACCGTGCGTCCCGGCGATGCGCTGCCGCTGACGCTGCTGTGGCGCGCCGGTCAAAACCCCTTGCCCAACAATTTGCTCTCGCGCGTTTGGCTGGAGGATTCCAACGGGCGCGTTGTCGCGAGCCGCGACACGCCGATCAGTCTGGGCTACCCGCCCTTCAAGTGGCAGCCCGATTCGTACGTGCGCGATTGGCCCCTGCCGCGCGTGCCCGCGAACGTTGCCGACGGCACGTACAAACTGAAACTCGCCGTCGCGCGAGACAATCAGCTGCTTGGTTCCGCGTTTGCGCCGTTCAATCCAACCATCGTCACGTTGGGATCGATCGAAATCAAAAACCGGCAGCGGATAATGACCGAACCGACGGTCAAGGTCAAACTGGACGCCAACTTCGACTCGAAAATTCGGTTGCTCGGCTATAACGTGACCAGCAACGAACAACGGACGCTCCAGGTGACGTTGTACTGGAAATCGCTCACGCAGATGGATACACCGTACACCGTATTCGTGCATTTGCTCGACGGGCAGAACAACGTCGTCGCGTCTGGCGATGCCGAGCCGGGCAACGGCGAGTTCCCGACCACCGGCTGGATCGAGAATGAGTACATCATCGATGTCCACGAGTTCACGGTAGCGCCGGCTGTACCTGCCGGCGCGTATCAGATCGAAATTGGATTGTACGATCCGACGACCGGCGTGCGGCTCAAGACGGCGGATGGACAAGACCGCGTGATTCTTCGGTCGATTAATATCCCGTAAGTAAAATGAAGTTGCCGCGCCTCGCTCTGCCGCTCCTGCTCGCCGCGTTCGTCGCGCTCGCGCTAGCGTACAGCATGGTGATTCCACTCGGCGAAGCGCCCGACGAAGTCTCGCATTGGGCGTACGTACAATATCTCATCGCACACCATCGCTTGCCCAAACCGGAAGGCGCGGTGCTCGGCGAATCGCATCAGCCGCCGCTCTACTACGCCCTCAACGCCCTCGCCACGTTCTGGATTCCGCAATCCGATTTCCAGCCCATCGCCAATCCCGATTTTTCGTTTGACAATCCGGCAACTCCGAACCTGCTGTTGCATCCTCAACGCGAAAATTTTCCGTACCGCGCTGACGCACTCGCGTGGCATCTCGCGCGGCTGCTTTCCGTGGCGATGGGCGCGATCACCGTTTGGGCGACGTGGCACATCGCCTCTGTGCTGCTCCCCAACGAAGCGTGGCTCGCGCTGGGCGCTGCCGCGTTTGTCGCGTTCCTGCCAGAATTTACTTTCATCAGCGCGGTGGTCAACAACGACAACGGCGTCATCGCGTTGACGAGTCTGAGCGTGCTGCAAATTCTACGCGTCGCTCAGCGACCCTGGCGCGCGCGCGACGCGGCAATTCTCGGCGCGCTGCTCGGACTGGCGGCGCTGACGAAACTGAGCGGCTTGGTCGTGTGGTTGTTTGTCGCGCTGGTTTTCTTGTTTCTCGCGTGGCGACGCGGCGAATGGAAACGCACCCTGATTCACGCGACGCTCTGCTTTGGCGTCGCCGGCGTGATCGTCGCGCCGTGGCTGATGTACAACTGGGCAAATTACGGCGATCCGCTGGGCTGGTCGCTCGTGCTCGCGGTCACGCCGCTGCGCCGAACGCCGCTGACGCTGAACGATTTGGTGTACGTGATCGCGAGCGGATTGTACACGAGCTTCTGGGGAAGATTCGGCGGCGCGCTGCATTTGCGAATGTCCGACGCGATTTACATCGCGCTGGGCGCGTGGTCGCTGGTCGCGCTGGGGGGCTGGGTGCGATGGGCGCGCGAACGCCGTCACGACTTGGACGCGCGCGCGCCGCTCGCTGCGTTCGTCGTCTTCTGGCTGCTGATGTTGGCGGCATTCGCGCGCTGGACGCTCGCCGAACTGGGAACCGATCAGGCGCGGCAGCTTTTCCCCGGCTTGCCGCTGCTCGCGCTGGTCTTGATGATCGGACTGGCATCGTGGTCGGCGGCGCGCCAGAAAACGGTGCTCGCGCTGTCAACGATGGGAATGTTCGCGCTGAATCTTGCGGTCTTGTTCTATCTCGGCGCGACGTTTGCCGGGTCGCCGCAGAACCTCGCTGCGCTGCCGCGGCTCGGCGGCGCGAACGCGCCCGCCGATTTCGGTCATTCGATTCGTGTGCTCGATTATCGCGTCGAACCGACCCGCGTCGCGCCGGGCGGTGCGATTGTCGTCCAAATCCAGTGGCAGGCGTTGAGCGCGACGACCGAAAACGACTGGCTGTTGCTTCAGCTTGTCGGCGCGGGCAATCCAATTGTCAACCAAGACGGCGTGCCGGCGAACGGCAACCCGACGACGGACGAGTGGCGCGCCGGGCAAGTGTTCGTCTCGCGTCACACGCTCGTCGTGCCGAACGATGCCACGCCGGGAACCTACGCATTGCGATTGGGATTGCATCCGTTCGGCAGGTGGGAATGGCTGCCGGTGCGCGGTCAGGACATGCTCATGCTGGGCAATGTGACGGTCGTCGTCCAATAATGTCGCATTGACGACGCGGCGTCTTTGCGTTACACTGACGACAATGCTGTGCCAACCCCAATCAGCTTTTCTACAACTACTGCGCGACCGCATCAACCTCGACGACATTCCCTTCAGCGAGCGCGGCTCGCGGCTGCTCCTCTTCAAACGCGACGCGCACCTCTACATCAAACTTGCCGAGCGATGGGCGCAGTGGGAACAACAGGTCGGTCACTATCGCCTGCGCGCGCCGCTGCTCGACGATCTGCGCTTTGTCGACGCCGACGGATCGCCGCTCGCGCTGACGCGCATCTCCTTCCCGCACGCCGTCGCGTTCGAGACCGCCGCGGGTCTGATCGAGATCACCTTTCTCGACGAAGACACGCTCTTCGTCCACCTGCCGCGCGCGCAGATCGGCGTCCGCTTTCGCGTCTACGCTGAGCGCGGACGCGTCGACCGCCGCGGCGGCGAATTCAAAGGCGATCCGCTTCACCGCCGCACGCATCGCAATATCTCTTACACGACGAATACGCGCATCCTGGCGAACACCATCGAGCCGGACGCTGCGGACTATATGCGCGTGATGCTGGACGTGGACGCGCGCGAGGGCGGCGACTTGCTGCTGAACATCACGCCGCGGCTCGGCTTCAACCGGTCGATTCCTGCGCCGGGGCTTGTTTTCGCCGATGCCGAACAACGCTGGCACGCGTGGTTCGCCGCCGCGCCGCCCGTCGCCGAGGAATTTGCGCGGCAGTACTATTACGCGTGGTACGTCCTACGCGCCGGGCTGTTGAGCCGGCGCTACTTTCTCACGCGCGAAGCGATGGCGCCGTCGCTCATACACTACGTCGGCGTGTGGCAATGGGACGCGTTCTTTCACGCGCTCGCCTACCGCTACGTCGACACGAAACTGGCTGAAGACCAACTCCGCATCCTGATCGACCATCAAACCGAAGATGGAATGATTCCGGATGCCGTCCACGACGAAGGCGTCATCACACATCTGCACGAGCCGGTCGATGCCGACGTGACCAAGCCGCCGCTGATCGCCTGGGCAGCACTGAAACTCTACCGCACAAGCCAGCATCGCGATTTTCTCGCCGAGGTGTACGATCCGATTGTCCGCTGGACGAATTGGTGGTTTGAGAAAAACGATGATTCGCACGATGGCATCGTCCAATACAATCATCCCTTTTCCTCCGGCTTGGACGACTCGCCGCTGTGGGACGCGGGGATGCCGGTGGAATCGCCCGACCTCAACACCTATCTCGTGATGCAGATGGACGCGCTGGCGGATATCGCGGACATCCTGGACGCGCCAAACGATGCGGCAGAATGGCGCGTCCGCGCAGCCGCCCTGACGCGGCGAATGACCGATCACTTTTGGGACGAGTCCGCCGGCGTCTTTTGGGCGCGCCACGACGAAGTACCCGTACACGTGTTGACGCCGTTCAACCTGTATCCGCTTTTGACCGGACGCCTGCCGCGCGCGCTGAGCGACCGCCTCGTCGCGCAGTTGGTTTCGCCGGACAAGTTCTGGACGCGCTTTCCCATTCCGACCGTCGCGCGCAGCGATCCGCACTACAATCCGAATCAGATGTGGCGCGGTCCGACGTGGGTGAACATCAATTACCTCTTTATCGAAGGACTGGAACGCAGCGGCTTTACCGATCTGGCGCGCGACCTGCGCGACCGCACGCTGGACTTGTTGATGGCGCACGACGACCTCTTCGAATACTATCACCCCGAAACCGGCGCGCCGCCGTCCGGCGCGGCGCGGCTGTTCGGCTGGTCGTCCGCGATCTTTGTCGAGCTGGCGATTCAAGCCACGCGGGGAAAAATTCTTGAATAGATTGCTCATCGATCGCGCACAGCGCGTGCTCGCCACCAACGACCTCGGCGCATCGACCAAGCCGTCGCCCCGATTGTATCCGCATCAATGGAACTGGGACTCGGCGTTCATTGCGATCGGTTTGTCGCACTACAACCTCGAACGCGCCAAGACCGAACTCCGCTCGCTGATGCGCGGGCAGTGGCGCAACGGAATGATTCCGCACATCATTTACAATCCGGCGGCGGTTGGCTATTTTCCCGACCCACACCGCTGGCAGATCGCGCGCTCGCCGGACGCGCCGCCGTCCGTGTTGACCTCGGGCATCACGCAGCCGCCGATGCTGACCCTCGCCGCGCGCGAGATTGCGCGCCGCGAGAATCGCGCCGAGTTCGCGCGCGAAATTTACCCCGCGCTGCTGGCATATCACCGCTGGTTTCACCGCGAGCGCGATCCGCGCGGCGAAGGTGTCGTCTCGATCATTCATCCGTGGGAGTCCGGGATGGATAACTCGCCGCGCTGGCTGGAAATTCTCGACCGCATCCAATTGACCGGGCGACCGCAGTACCAACGCGAAGACGATACGATCGTGCCGCTGGACGAACGTCCCACCGACGCCGATTACGACCGCTTTATCTTTTTGATGGACTTGACGCGCGATCTCAATTACAACCAGCACGAGATTTTCGCACGGTCGCCCTTTGTCGTTCAAGACGTGCTGCTCAACTCGATCTTGTTTTGCGCGGACGACGCGCTGCGCGAACTCGCCATTCTTACTGGCGCGCCGACCGCTGAGATCGAAGACTGTATGCGCGCGGCGCGCCGCGCGTTTCAAGCGCGATTCTGGGACGACGCCGCCGCGCTCTTTTACGATTTCGACGTTCGCGGCGCGCAGCCCATCCGCGAAAACACGATCGCCGCGTTTCTGCCGTTGTACGCCGGTCTCGCCAGCGCAGAACAGGCGCGGCGGATCGTGCAGGCGCATTTGCAGAATCCGGTCGAATACGCGTCGGACATGCATTCGTCCGCCAGCCCAGAACCGGCGGAAGGTTCGACCGCCTACGTGATTCCGACGGCGAGCAAAACGAATCGTTACTTTGATCCGCGTGCGTACTGGCGCGGTCCCATCTGGGTGAACACGAACTGGTTCTTGATTCGCGGTCTGCAGCGCTACGGCATGGACGACCTGGCGCGTCAGATGCGCGCCAACACGTTAGCGCTGGTGGAACAGTCCGGCTTTCACGAGTACTTTGATCCGCGCACTGGCGCGGGCTACGGCGCGGATACGTTCTCGTGGAGCGCGGCGTTGACAATCGACTTGATCGAAGATGACGCGTAGAAAACCACGCCTTGCCATTCTGCATTACGCCGCGCCGCCGACGATCGGCGGCGTGGAGGCGACGATTGCCACGCACGCGCGCCTCTTTGCCGATCACGGTTATCCGGTGAGAATCATCGCCGGGCGCGGCAGAACCGCGGACGCGCACGCGCCATTGACGCTTGTACGCAACGCGGATTCCAACGCGCCGCGCGTCCGGCGCGTCAACGCCGAGCTCGCGCGTGGCGTCGCCAGCAGAGAGTTCGACGCGCTCGTCGACGACTTGACGGACGCGCTTTCGCGCGCGCTGCGCCGCACCGACGTTCTCATCGCCCACAACGCGCTGTCGCTCCACAAGAATCTCGCGCTGACCGCCGCGCTGAAAAACCTTTCGCACACGCGGCGCATTCGGCTCATCGCCTGGTGTCACGATTTCGCGTGGCGCGATCCGCAGTACACCGCCGATCTGCATCCCGGCGCGCCGTGGGAATGGCTCAAACAGCCGTGGAAGAACGTCCAGTACGTCGTCGTCTCCGCCGCGCGAAAAAAAGAATTGCAAGAAATTTGGGGCGACGCCGGAAACATCGCAGTCGTTCCGCCTGGCATCGACGCGTCCGAATTCTTCGGCGTTAGGGACAAGACCGCGCGTTGGATGCGCGAGGGAACGCTGGATGGCGCGCCGCTCCTCCTCCTGCCCGCGCGCGTAACGCGTCGCAAGAATATCGAACTGGCGATTGAAATTACGGCGGCGCTGCGACAGCGCGGCACGAACGCGAAACTGATCGTCACCGGTCCGCCCGGTCCGCACAATCCAACCAACACGGCGTACCTCGATGCGCTGCGCGCGCAGCGCACAGCCGCCGGCGTCGAAGACGCGGTAGTATTCCTGCACGAGTACGGAC
>DAIDTM010000214.1 GCA_027457205.1 Anaerolineae bacterium
GCTGAGTAGTAACCGCGAATTCACCACAGCGAGGTGCAGACCACGCAGAGGATTTCATATTTTATCCGCGTCCTCTGCGCCTCTGCGGTGAAGCGGGGTTTCCCAAGTAGGCAAGGGGCGCTTGATTTTGGGCGCACTGCGTCCTATAATGAATGTGTAGTTGCTCGACGCGAAACCCAGGACGATGGTGGTTGAACCATGGCGGTTGTCCTCACCCTTCGTACCGACGCTGATGGTCGCGTCGTTTCTTCTCTCGACGGTCAGGCGCTTGCCGTCACGCCGCGCGACGCGCTCCCCGCGCTCGCGCGCTTGCAAGCCGACGGCTACAACCTCGGCAAGACCCTTTTCGCCGCGCTTGGCGGCGACGCACTGCGGCAACGTTTGAATTCCGACGGCGAATCGTTATTGCTCCTCGATTGCGACGCGGACGCGGACCAGATCGCGTGGGAATTTGCCGCGCTCCCCGAGCATCAATTCCTTGTTACCCGGTACGGCGTACTGCGCTTGCTCGAAACAGGACGGGATGACCTCGCCCCTACGGCGCACGCGCCGGGCGGGCGACCACAAGCGTCGCCGGTCCATTTCATCGCGCTGGGCGCAGACCCGCTAGTGGACAAGGATGGCAATCCGCGCGAACGCGGACGGCTCGGCATCGAAAACGAATTGCGCGGCATTCACGCCGCGCTGAAAAACAGCGGCGTCGCTCTGCGCGCGTGGCGCGTGCCGCCGACCAAAGCGGAACTGAATCGCGCGTTGCGGCAGGGCGCGGCGATTCTGCATCTCACCTGCCACGGCGATGTCGTCAAGACCGATCACGGAGCAGAGGCGATGCTCGTGCTGGAAGACAACGACGGCGGCGAGGACTGGCTTTACGGGCGCGATCTCGTGACGTTTGCGCTACGCGGCGCGCTGCGCTTTGTCCTCTTGAGCGCGTGCCGCACCGCGCAAGCCGGCGACGCGCACCTGGCGCGCGCGCTCGTTCAGAGCGGCGTGCCGCTCGCCGTTGGAATGCAGAGCACGTTCCTCGACAAGTTGAGCGAACCGTTTGCCGTCGCGCTGTACGAATCGATCCTCGCGGGCTATTCGTTTGCCGAGGCGCTGCGTCAGGCGCGGCTTGCCCTGGTGGAGAGTCCCGATCAGCTTGGCTTGCCGGTCGGCTATGCCGCGCGCGGCGGCTGGCTGCCGCTGCCGCTTGCCGAGGGTCAGCCGCAGGTCGGCGCGCTCGGTTTGCCGGGGGACGCGGCTCTGACGAGCGAGGTGCAGCCGCCGCGTCCACTCTTTGGACGATACCGCGAACTGCACGATCTCGCGCGGTTGTATTCGAGCGGCAACAAGGTTGTGACGATCACCGGCACCGGCGGGATGGGTAAGACCGCGCTCGCCGCGTCTTTTGCCGAGCGGTTTGCGTGGTGCTGGAATGCGGGCGTACCCACCGTCAGTTTTGCCAGCGACGTGGTGGACGCGGACGCGTTCCGGCGCGCGCTCTTGCGCGTTCTGCGCGGCGACGCGTTGGCGCTGCAGTTGGCGGATGCCGACGCGGAGACGCAGACGCGCGCCATTCTGGAAACGATGCGCGATTGGGACGGTTTGCTCTTGCTCGACAATTACGAGAGCGTGTTGCAGCGATTGCCGTCGGCGGAACGGCGGACGATCGAATCGCCCGCCTCAATAGATGAAAACCCGAACAATCGGGTTAGCACGTCAGCGCAATCGGCTTCGAGCCGATTTCAACCTGAACTAGCCGCCGATTTGCAATCGGCGGCGGTTCACCGTCTGGTCGCGCAGATGGCGGAGGGCGGCGCGGCGCTGCTGCTCACGAGCCGCGAACAGCCGGCGCAGTTGAGCGGCGAGATCGTCTATCCAAAATCCGACCGACCGCTGACCGGTCTGCAACGGGAAGCCGCCGTCGCGCTCTTTTTCCGCCACAGCAGCAAGGCGAAGGATCGCGCCAAAGAACTGACGCCGCTGGCGCTGGCGATTGCGAACGCGACCGCAGGTCACCCGCTGGCGATTGCGCTGCTGGCGGGCGAGTTCGACGCGAGGGAAGTTGCGGCAGCAGATTTTCTGAAGAACTGGGAAAACGAACTGGCGAACGCGAAGAGACCGGGGCTTGCGCCGCACCACTGGACATTTGCGGCGGCGTTCGAGCGGAGTTACAGCCACCTGACGGCAGACGAGCAAAAGCGGCTGCGCGCGCTGAGCATCTTCCCGTTTCCCTTTTACGCGGAGGGCGCGGCGATGGTGTGGGGCGAGGACGAAGGACGAACGACGGAGGACGGAGGACAAGGGACGGAAGCGCGGCTGGCGCGGGTGCGTGAACAGTTGGGTGGATTGACCCGGCGCAATCTGCTGGAAGTGGACGGCTGGTTTGAGGACGATACACCTTCCGCATGGCGATTCCAGCCCGCGCTGCGGCAGGAGATTGCGCGGCGAGTAACGGACGAAGAGCGCGCCGCGCTTGCGCCGGGCTATGCGAGTTACGCGTACTGGTTCGTGGACGTTGCCTACAATCAAGTCAGCCGCGAGCCGGCGGTTGCGCGCCGGGTGCAGCAGGCGGCGAATGAACTGATTGCGGAAGCAGACGCACAACCCGCGGACAAATTGGCGCGTTACTGTTGGCAATTGGGAACCGTTCTACAGCAATTTGGACGCAACAAAGATGCCGATCAAGTGCTGGCACGCGGCGCGGCGCACGCGGAGCAGAAAGGCGATGATTTCTATTATGCGAGCACACTTTTTGAGCAAGCAAAACTTGCCGTTACTCGCGGCGATCTCGACCGCGCTCTGACCGTTTACCAAAAGCTACTGCCCTTGACCGAGCGATTGGAACTCAATCAGCAGAAATCCGCCACGCTGCATCAAATGGCGGGCGTCTTCGTGACGCGGGGCGACCTGGACGGGGCGATGCAACTGTATCAGCAGTCGCTTGCAACAGCAGACCAACTCGGTGATTTGAAAACCAAATCTGATACTCTCGCAAATATGGCGGGCGTCTTCGTGACGCGGGGCGACCTGGACGGGGCGATGCAACTGTATCAGCAGTCGCTCGCCATCAAGGAGCAACTGGGCGACCTGCAAGGCAAATCCGCCACACTTAGCAATATGGCGAATCTCGATATGGATAAAGATGATTGGGATGCCGCTGAATCCCGCCTACATGAAGCACTCGAAATCTCGCAGCATCTTCAAGACCTATCGGGCATTGCTTTCAAGACAGTCAAGTTGGGTCAGGTCGCGCAAAATCGCGGAGATCGCGACGGCGCGCTCGCGCGCTATCGCGAAGGTCTCGCCATCTTTGAGCGGCTGGGTATGCCGCGCGAAACCGCGCAGGTGCGGGAAATGATTGCGGAATTGGAAGGCGGCGCGGGTGGGGGCGTTCAGCCGAACGCCCCCACCGACGATCCGTTGACGCAGGCGGTCGCGCAGGTGCGCGCGGCGGCGGAGCGGAAAGACGTTCAAACCGGCACAGAGACGCAGGAACGCGTGGTCGCACTCGTGCGGGAACGCGGTGAAGATCAAGAAACGCTTACGGCGCTGACGTACCAACTCGTGAACCTCGCAAGTTTCTACGTCGCGGCAGACCGTTACGCGGATGCATTTCAAGTTCTGGAGCAAGCCGTCACCGTCGGCGAGCGCGTGAATCATCCAGACCTCGCCAAGATTCGCGAGTGGCTGGAGAATGCTCGGCAGATCGCGGCAATGACTCCGGAGGAACGCGCGCGGCGGCGCGTGGAGCAATCGCCCGCGCAAGCAGAGGATGCGCCAACACAAGAGCAGCGCGCGCAACTGGAAGCGCAACTCGCCGCGTTGCCACCGGAGCAGCGCGCACAGTTGGAGCAAGCCGCGCGGCAGGCGGCGGAGCAACTCGCACGGATGACGCCGGAGGAACGCGCAGAGTTCCTCGCCGCGCAGCAAGACGCGGCGCAGCGCGCGCAAATTCAGCAGCTCGCGGACCAGGCGCGGGACGCGGCAATCGCGGTCTTGCGCGGGCAGACGCCGCGTGACCAATTGCTGCCGCAACTGGAGCAGGTTGCCGCTCAGGCGGCAGAAGGTGAAGCGCCGGACTCGCCGTGGGGCGAGGTCGCCGCGTTCTTGCGCGCAGTGATCGCGCTGCTGAACGGGCAGCCCGCGCCGCCGGTGCCGGTGGCATACGCCGCGCATCTCGCGGCGATTCAAAGAGCGAAGAAGGAAAGCTGACGGAGGACGGTCATCGGTCGTCCGTCGTCGGTCGAAGGCAGGAGGCGCAATGTCGAGTAACCTCATTCAAGTCAAATGTCCGCGCTGCGGGCACGTGTGGTACGTGGACGTGAAGGATTTGGAGAAGCAACAGCAGAGCATGTTTCGGCATCTCACGCTGGAATCTGCTTTGCAGCCGCGCGTGACCAGCTATCGAGTGCGCTGTCCGCAAGATGGCACGTACGTCGTCGTCGACGTGAAGGAGATCGACGATGGCTAGGTACGAAGTCGTCAACGTCCGCGTCGAAACGGAGATGGAGGAGCAGCAGCGCAAATGGTTCGAGCAGCAAGTGATCGGCTCACCCGCCGCGCTGGACGAAGCCGCGCGCTTGCTCATCGGCTTGGTGACCGGCTTGCTCGGCGTCCTCTTCGGCGTGTTGGCGATTTCCAAAGACCCGCTGCCGGCGTATCTTCGAGTGCCGGCGATTCGCGGACTGGGCGCTGGCGCGGTCGTGCTGCTCTTGCTCGCGCTCCTTGCCGCGCTCGTCGTGGTGCTGCCGCGCCGCTGGACGTTCAAACCGGCAAAACCGGCAAGCCAGGCAGCCACCTTCGAGCAGTTGCGCGATTACAAGGAGCGCGCGTTGACGGCTGCCGTCGTGGCGTTTGGCTTGGGGATTGCCATTCTTGGCATCGCGCTGGTCGCCGCGCTGTTGACCATGTCGTGATCGCGCGTAGGGGCGAGCCGTCGGCTCGTCCCTACAATGCAACGAAATCCAGCACCAGCGTCGTCCACCCAAAGTCCGGCGCGCCGTAGCCCACGCCGGAGTACGGGCTGTAGTATTCTCGGAAACCACCGCGCGCGACCATCGCCAACGTCCGCTCCACAAGTTCGTCCGCGATTTCCCCGTAGCCGTGCTGCCGCAATCCTCCCACCAGAAACCAATTCATATTCACCCAGGTCGAACCGCGCCAGAGCAAGTCGGTTTTCGCTTCCGGATCGAACGATGGCTCGTTCGCCGCGACGCTGGGCACCGGATACGGCAGCCAGAACTCGGCGGGATTGTGCAGGTGTTCTTCGACCAGACGTTTGGCAATGGCTGGGTCGAGGTTGTCCAGCATCAGCGGCAGCAGCGACGTGACGGTGACGACGCCGGACGGCTTTTCCGCCGCGCCGAGCAAATCGAAAAAGATGCCGCGCGGCTCATCGTAGCACCTGGTCACCAGCGCGCGCTCCACGCGTCCCGCGAGTTGATCGAATTCTGCCGCGTCGTTCAATTGCGATTCGACGCGGCACAACCGCGCGAGCGCGCGCAAACCCTGCGCGTACGCGCAGTTCGTCAGCACGTCTTCGACGACGAAAATGTCCGCGGCGATCAGCGCGGCAAGGTCGTTGCGCAGCGGCGCGTACGCGGCGAAGAGGCGCTGCATCGCCGCGCGCATACCCGCACGGTCCACTGTCGTCATCTTCAACAGCGCGTCGTACGCGGGCAGCGCATCGAGACCCGATTCGTCTGGCTGGATGATCGCGACCAGACCGTCGTGGTCGGGATCGCGATGCTGAATCCACCAGCGGTAGTACGCCTTGACGCGCGGCAGAACGCCGGCGAGGAACGCGGCATCGTGCCCCGCGTTGTAGACGCGCTCGACCGCTTGCGCGAGCACCGGCGGCTGCGAGATCGCGGTAAGGTAATCGTTCATCAGCGCGATGCTGTAATACCGGACCTTGTCGATGTATTTCTCTCTCTCCCAGAGGATCATGTGCGGGATAAAGCCATCCGGCTGCGCGGCTTGAAGCAGGCAGATGAGTTCCTGCTGCGCGAGTTTCACATCGACGTGCGTGAGTGCAATGGCGTGAAAGCAGGAATCCCAGAGCCATTGGAAAGGGTAGGTCACATTGGAAGGGCAAACGAAATCGAATGAGCGATTCTCCCAGTGCGATGTGCCGGCATGCCGATTGGCTTGCAGCACTCTCTGCGCGGCGGCGGCAAGCGGAGCATAGTCCTGCGGCGTTCGTGTCGTCATTTCATCCTCGTTGTGCGTTGATTTGGTACCGCAACATTCTATATCGTTCGGGATGCCGGTGTCAAACGCCGGTGGATTTAGTATTTTTACTTGGGGCATTGACAACGCAGAATAAGCGTGCAATAATTACACTGCAAACGTGTGCAAAGCCGAGATTTCGGCGTGTTCGCAAGAGCTGGCGGGGCGAGCGCATTTCAATGCCTCACGTTGCTTCTGCTTTGTTCTGGTTGCAGTCGCGCCAGGAAGGATCGTTGAGATGGGGGGTGATTTGGCTGATGTTTCTCTTCGGCTGGCTACCGAGTCGTTGACAGTCAAATCCATATTGATTCTCAAGGAGGAGATGAATGTTTTCGCGAAAAAGCTCGATTCTGTTCGCCGGCATGCTCGCGCTGGCGTTGATCGCCGTCGCCTGCGCCGCGCCAACCGCGCCGCCGCCGGTAGTTCAAACCGTGGTCGTGCCACAAGTTCAGACAGTCGTCGCGCCGCAAACCGTCGTTGTGCAACAAACGACTGCGCCTCAAGTTGTAACTGCAACCCCCGCGCCGACCAAAGCGTCCCCCGGCGGCACATCTGCCCCCAAGACCATCAACGTCGCCGCGACCTGGGGCGGCAGCGAACGCGACGCGTTCCTCGCGGTGATCGATGCCTTTACCGCCAAGACCGGCATCCAGGTGAACTACGAGTCGATGCGCAATAACGAAGGCGCGATCCTGCGCACGCGCGTCGCGGCGGGCAACCCGCCCGACATCGCGCTGGAGCCGCGCCCCGGCGAAGTGGCGGAGTTTGCGCGCGCCGGCAATCTCGTCGACCTCAACAAGTTCCTATCCAAGGACGACTTGCTGAAAGCGTTCAACCAGCCGTACCTCGACCTCGGCAACGTGGATGGCAAGCAGGTTGGGTTCATCTTCAAAGCCAACAGCAAATCCACGTTCTGGTACCGCGTGCAGGATTTCAAGGCGAATGGCTGGACCCTGCCCAAGAACCTGACGGACTTTACCGCGCTCGCCGACAAGATGGTGGCAGCCGGCAAAGTGCCGATGGCGACTGACGGCAGTTCTGCATCCGCTTGGGTGCTCACCGACTATTTGGAGAACACCGCGATCCGACGCATGACGGCGCAACAGTACAACGACCTCTATCTCAACCACAAGATGGCGTGGACCGATCCAGCCGCCAAGCAGGCGCTGACCGACTTTACGCTGTTCTTCAAGCCCGGCTATCAACTGGGCGGCACGCAGGGAGTGCTCGCGGGTACGTTCCCGAACATGATCGCGCAGGTCTTTGGACCCACGCCCAAAGCCGAAATGCTGTATGAAGGCGGCTTTGTCAGTGTGTTGGTGTTGGACGTGAACAAGAACATCAAACCCATTGACGAGATGGACTTTGGCATCTTCCCGGAGGGCGATCCGCAGTACGGCGATCCGGTGATGGGCGGCGGCGACATGGCGATCATGTTCAAGGATTCGCCGGAAGCCGAACAGTTCATCAAGTACATCATCAGCCCAGAAGCGGCGAACGTTTACGCGGCAACCAACACGATCTCACCGAACAAGCAGATCGACACCACTAAATTCACCAACCCATTGGCGCTGAAGGAGTACCAGCAGCTCGCCAATGCCAAGACGTTCGTCTTCGATGGCTCGGATATGGCGCCTTCCGCGTTCGGCGGCGATCATCTCCTCACCGAACTGCAGAAGCTCGTGCAGAACCCGGGCAGCGTCGACCAGATCGCGACCGAGTTGGAGAATTTCGCCAAGAACGATTACACGCAGTAGGTCATGCGCAGGGGCGGGGTGAGCCCGCCCCTGCCATTTTGCTGTGGGAGGGGCTATGACACGCACACGGCGAAATTACGCGGGCTGGTTGTTCGCGTTGCCCGCGCTTCTCCTCATTCTCATCTGGCTGGTCTATCCAACGCTGTGGACGATCCGCGCCAGCTTTTACACCGGCATTGGGTTCAACCTCACGCGTTTCATCGGGTTGGACAACTATACGCGACTCTTCACCCAAGACCCGTACTTTTTCAACGCGAGCACATTCCCCCCGACGGGCACCGCCGTGAACAACGTCATCTGGCTCTTCGTTTTTACGACGCTGGTCATCGTGCTGGGTCTGATGATCGCGGTGCTCGCCGAAAAAGTCAGATACGAGGCGCTAGTCAAAGCCGTCGTCTTTCTGTCGTACTCGATCTCGGCGACCGCCGCCGGCATCATTTGGCTCTTTATGTACGACCCGAACATCGGTTTGCTCAATGCTCTTCTGGGCGCGGTCATTCCCGGTTGGAAGCCTATCGCTTTCACGGGCGACCAACATCTCGCCACCCTTTCGATGATTGTCGCGGCGGTATGGATCCAAACGGGATTTACGACGGTCGTCACCTCTGCCGCGCTCAAAGGAATCCCGATGGACATTATCGAGGCGGCGCGGGTGGACGGCGCGAGCGCTTGGCAAATCTTTAGCCGCATCCAAGTTCCCATGATTTCACCGACGATCACCGTGCTCGTCGTCACGATGATCATTTTCGTCATCAAGGTTTTCGATCTCATCCTGATCATGGGTGGCACGCTCGGCGGACCCTTTGGTTCGGCGCGCGTCATCGCGTTCACGCAATATTTGGAAACCTTTATGAATGGGCATCTGGGCTACGGCAGCGCCATCGCCGTGATCATGATGCTTTTGGTCCTGCCGATCATCGCGTTCAACCTGCGACAATTCCGCCGCGAGGAGACGATCCGATGACAACGCGTTCTGAGTCAGTCGCGACCGGAAAATTCGCAGCGAGCGAGCGTGAACCTCTGAGCACGCGTTTGGTAGAATTTCTCGGCAAGGCGCCGATTCACTTTGTCTTGATTCTGATCAGCGTGATCTGGCTGGTGCCCACGGTGGGCTTGCTCGTCACCTCGGTCCGCGAGCGGCAGGACATTTTGACGAGCGGCTGGTGGATGGCGTTTGTGCAAGGACGCTTTACGCTCGCGAACTATCTGCGCGTGATGCAGCCGACCGGCGGCAGTGACACGATCGGTCTGAATTTCATCAACAGTCTGATCATCACGATTCCCTCTACTTTTCTGCCGGTGTTCTTTGGCGCGATGGCGGCGTATGCCTTCGCCTGGCTCAAATTCAGATGGCGCGATACGATCTTTCTCGTGATTATCGCGCTGCTCATCGTTCCGTTGCAGATGACGTTCGTGCCGGTGCTGCAGCTCTACAACGATCCGCTCGCGCCGCTGCGCGCGCTGTTTGCGCTCGTCGGACTGCAACTCAACCTGCCGAAAATCCAGTTGACGTCTTCCTTCGTCGGTCTGTGGCTGGCGCACACGGCGTACGGTTTGCCCTTTGCGATTTTCCTGCTACGCTCCTTCTTCGTCGGGTTGCCGCGCGATCTGTTCGAAGCTGCCAAGATGGACGGCAGTTCGGAATTCGGCATCTTTGTGCGCATCGTGCTGCCGCTCTCGGTGCCCGCGCTCGCCTCAATCACCATTTTCCAATTCCTCTGGGTCTGGAACGACCTGCTGGTCGCGTTGATCTACGCGCAAAGCCCCAGTTTGCAGCCGCTCACCGTTGGGCTCAACAACATGCTCTCCACGTATGGACCCGAATGGGACATCGTCAGCGCGGGCGCGTTCCTGACGATGATCGTTCCGCTGATCGTGTTCTTCAGTCTGCAGAGGTATTTCGTGACCGGCTTGCTGGCGGGTTCGGTCAAAGCTTGAACGATGACCGATCCGTTGTGGTACAAAGACGCGGTCTTTTACTAACTGTACCCGCGCGCTTTTTTCGATTCCAACGGCGACGGACACGGCGATCTGCGCGGCATCCTTGCAAAGCTCGATTACCTGCGCGACCTCGGCGTCGATTGCCTCTGGCTCCTGCCGATCTTTGAATCCCCGCTCGTTGACGACGGCTACGACGTTTCCGATTTCTATAACATTCAGCCGCGCTTTGGCACGGTCGATGATTTCAAGGCGCTGATCGATGCCGCGCACGCACGCGGCATCCGCGTCATCGCCGATCTCGTGATGAATCACACGTCGGACCAGCATCCGTGGTTCGTCGAATCGCGCGCATCGCGCAACTCGCCCAAGCGCGATTACTACCTCTGGAATCGCGATGACCAGAAATTCCGCGACGCGCGCATCATCTTCATCGACTCGCAGAAGTCAAATTGGAAATTTGACCCACAAACCGGCGAGTACTACTTTCACCGCTTTTTCGCCGAGCAGCCCGACCTCAACTACGACAATCCCGCCGTCCAGCAGGCGATGCTCGGCATCATCGCGCACTGGCTCGATTTCGGTTTGGACGGCTTTCGCTGCGACGCCGTGCCATACCTCTTCAAGCGCGAAGGCACGAACTGCGAGAACCTGCCGGAGACGCACGCGTACTTGAAGCGCGTTCGCCGCTTCATCGACGAAAAATATCCCGGCAAGTTGCTGCTCGCTGAGGCGAACCAGCCGCCGGCGGAGACGCGCGAGTATTTCGGCGACGGCGATGAGTTCGAGATGGGCTTTCACTTTCCGCTGATGCCGCAGATTTTCATCGCGCTGAAAAAACAGGACACGCGCCCGATCGTCGACGTGTTGCGCCGCACGCCGCCGATTCCGGATTCCGCGCAGTGGGGTGTCTTTCTGCGTAACCACGACGAGTTGACGCTGGAGATGGTGACGCCGGACGAACGCGAGTTTCTGTGGCGCGAGTACGCGCCCGACCCGCTAATGCGTTTGAACCTCGGCATTCGCCGCCGCCTCGCGCCACTGCTCGACAACGACCGGCGCAAGATCGAACTGGCGTACTCGCTGCTCTTGACGCTGCCCGGCTCGCCGATTCTGTACTACGGCGACGAAATCGGGATGGGCGACGACATCGCGCTGAAAGACCGCGACGGCGTTCGCACGCCGATGCAGTGGAGCGACGCGCCGAACGCCGGTTTCTCGACCGCCGATGCATCGCGACTCTACACGCGCGTCATCGCCGACACGGAGTTCGGCTATCCGCGCGTCAACGTCGCCGCACAACAGCGCGATCCGGCGTCGCTCTGGCACGCGCTCCGCAAAATGATCGCGGCGCGCAAGCAGCACCGCGCGTTTGGGCGCGGCGCGTGCGAGTTTATCACGACGCAAAACGATGCTGTTCTTGTCTACCTTCGCCGTTTTGAAGGCGAGACGATTCTGGTCGTCAATAATCTTTCGGCATCGCCGCAGGCGGTTTCGCTGGATCGCGCGCGCGTAGCCGGAGAGCAACGGATGGACTTGATTTCGCAGGTACCCTTTGCCCGCTTGACGAATGCGCCATCGTCGATTACACTCGCGCCGTACGAATTCCGCTGGCTCGGCTGAGGAAGGAAGGATGACTGAAGCCGTGCGAGCTGCTTACGCTCGCCGTGACGCTGACGCAATGATCATTGGCAATCGATGGGTTGAACGCAGGTTCGCCGCGCAAGTCGGCGAGCCATTTCTGACATCGGCTTTCGTCAACAAAATTTCGCAGCGAGATTACTCACGTCCCGGCGGGCGCGAGTTTTGTTTTTCTGTCGACGGACGCGCGGTCAGCGGTATGGATTTCGCTTTTGAACAGATCGACGTTCGCGAGGCATCGCGCGCAGTCGAGGTCAAGACGCGCCTTGTCGGCACGGCGCTGACGGTCGAATTGCACGCTGTTGTTTACGCCGATCACCCGGTGATTCGCAAGTGGCTGGTCATCGAAAACCGCGGCGACCGGCTGATCCATATCGCCGATTTGGACTGGGAAGAAATCAACCTGCTCGTGGACTCGCCGGCAACCGCGGAGGTGTGGGCGGACTATTTCACGCGCCGCGAGAAATCGGTCAGCGTGACAATGGACGACTGCGCGCTACTGGTGAACGATACCGCGCACGCGGAAGGTTTCATCGTCGCGACGGAAGCGCCGGGACCGATGAAGCGACTCGATGTGTACGCGCAACCCGGGCGCGTTGCCATCGGCTACAATCGCGACGACGAGACGATCTTTGAGCGCGTCCTCGCGCCGGGCGAATCGTTTCAAACGCCGGCAAGCTTCATCCTCGCGTTTGCCAATCCGATTCCGCAGGACGTGATCGACGGCGAATACGCGCGCTTTGTCGAAAAGCATCTGACCGTCTGCGATGCCGCGCGCGTGCCGACGATCACCGTCAATACGTGGGTGCCGCACGGGTTCGATTTATCGCGCGATGTGTTGATCGAGCAAATGGACATTGCGGCGGAGCTGGGCGTGGACGCGTATCAAATCGACGCGGGCTGGTACGATCGGTTGGGTGATTGGAACGTCGATGCCACGAAATTTCCAAACGGCTTGGAGGAAATCGCCGAACGCTGCCGCGCGCGCGGGATGCGGTTTGGTTTGTGGATGGCAGTGGCGACGGTCGATGAAGCGAGCGCGGTCTTTCGCGAACACCCGGAGTGGATCGCGCGCGACCGCGCCGGCGCGCCCAATCGCCATCCGATGCCGGGCGCGGCGACGATGTGCCTGGACAGCGGCTATTACGATTTCATTCTTGGCAAGATCGACGCGGCGATCAGTCGTTATCAAGTTGAATTGCTCAAGTTGGATTTGAGCGCGGTTCGCAATCTCTACGCACCCGGCAAGTATCCGGGCTGCTTCGCCGCGAACCACGCGCACCGCTCGCCGAACGACAGCCACCTCCGCATCATCGAACGATTGTTTGATTTGATCCGTGCGCTGAAAAGCCGGCACCCGCGTTGTCTGATCGATTTGAGTTACGAATTGTACGGCGTGATGGACGGGACGGACCTGGCGCTGACCCAGGTCGCGGACCAGAATTGGTTCACGAACATCACTAGCCCGAACGAAGTGAATTTTCGCCGCGAGGTGTACCAGCGCGGACGCGTGACGCGACCGTGGACGTTGAACTTTGGCGGCGCTGTCCTCGAGCATCCGAACGCGCCGCGCTACGGACTCTTTTCGACGCTCGCCGCGCACGGATTGTTCTGGGGCGATCTGACGTGCATCAGCGCAGAGACGCGCGCGCATTACAAACGTTGGTTTGCGTGGGCAAAGGAGCAGCGCGCGTACAGTGATTTCTATCGGTTCTATCAGGTCTCGAATATTTTTCCGCCGCCGGACGGAGTATCCAGCCGCGACTATCGCCACGCGATTCCCGCCGCGCGCTACGGCGTCCCGCCGTTGGGAATCCATCCGCCGGCGTTTGAGCCGGTTTCCGAACATCCCGGCGAATTTTGGGACGGCGTCGCGCGGCTCGATGCGCGCGGCGAGGGTCCCATCTTTCTCTTTCGACCGGCGGCGTGTATGGCGGCGTATTTCCAGCTGCGGATTCCGTGGGTCGAGCGCAGTGCGCGCTATCGTCTCACGGATGTCACGGCGGAACGCGAACTGGGCGTCTTTGCCGGCGAGGAGTTGATCGAGCGGGGCGTGGAAGTCCACATCGCGGAACCATTGCAGGCAGCGGTCGTCGTGTTGCGGCGCGCTAGCGTTGACTAGAACTTGCCGCCGAGGCGCAAAGAGCGCGGAGTTTTCTTTTTTCTCTGCGTCCTCAGCGACTCTGCGGTGAAATGTTTCCGCTTGTCTCGTACAGCAAATCGATGTACCGCTTTAAAAAATCGCTGACGACGCCGCGCAAGGGAACGCTTGCGGTCATTCCGTAAACCGCGCTCATATCGCCGCGTTCCTGCGGATGCGCGCGGACGTACTCGACCGACGCGTTCAAATCGGCGATGAATTTTTCGGCGATGCCGGGCTGCGCGTGCCGCAGCGTCAGACACAGGTGCACCGCCGGCGGCGACTGCAAGCCGTTCAGACTCCAATGCCTTTTCCCCATTTGATCGAGCACGGCGTAAATGTCCAGCGTGTCCGATGCAAACGCGACGACGAATAGCGAATCGCCGACGAGCCGGAGTTCGGGAATCTGCCCGATCTCTTTTTTGATCCGCGCGGCAGTCTCCAGGATTTTCCTTGCCGCGTCGGTGTAACCTTGCTCGCCGATGGACACCATCGCTGCCCAGCACGCCGCGCTCAGCGCGCCGGGTCGGCTGCCCGCGAACGTCGGCGAGAGGTACAAGCCGCCGAGCCAATCCGTCGTCGTGTAGTACTGGTAATGCCGTAGTTCTTCTCCGCGATACAAAATCACCGATGAACCTTTTGCCGCGTAGCCGTACTTGAGCGTGTCGGCGGAGATCGACGTCACGCCGGGCAGCTGAAAGTCGAACGGCGGAACCGGGTAGCCGAGTTTTTTCGCCCACGGCAGAATGAATCCGCCGAGACACGCGTCGGTATGAAAGCCAATGCCGCGCTGCCGCGCCAGTTCGGACAATTCCTGGATCGGATCGACGACGCCGTGCGGGAACGATGGCGCGGAGCCGACGATGACGATGGTGTTGCGCGTGACCGCGCGCGTCGTCGCGGCAACGTCGGCGCGCATCGACGCGTCGACCGGCACGCGAATCATCTTGATGTTGAAATACTGCGCGGCTTTGTCGAACGCGGCGTGCGCGGTCGTCGGCACGATCATCTCCGGCGCGGCGATGTCTTTCTGGTCGCGCGCCCAGTCGCGGTACGTTTTAATCGCCAGCAAAATGCTTTCTGTGCCGCCGGAGGACACGGTGCCGCAAATCTGTGCATCGCCGCCGAGCATGTGTGCGGTCATCGCGACGATCTCTGCTTCAAATTTCGTCGTGCTGGGCCATACGTCGGCGTGCAGCGGATTGCTCTGCGAGTTGATCGCGTACACGCGATTGAGAAATTCGATGTGTTCCTCGTCGCCGTTGTAGACCGCGCCGGAGACGAACCCATCTTTCCATTTCGCCTCTTCGGCTGCCCGGAGTTTTTCCATCTCGTCGATGATCGCTTGCCGGTCGATACCCGCCGCCGGCAAACGCGTGAAACTGGCGAACCCTTCGCGGTACGGCTTGAGCGATTGGGCAAGCTCCGCCATCATTTTTTCCGATTCTTTGTCGATCTGACCTTTGACGATTGGAATCGACGTGACCGTTTGCATCGCGCGCTGGACGACGCGCGGGTTGACGCGGTTCAGCAATGCGTTGACGATGCGACCGATGCCCATGTTCGTTTCTCCGATTCGTCGTAGGGGAGAGCCGCCGGC
>DAIDTM010000215.1 GCA_027457205.1 Anaerolineae bacterium
TAATCGTTGATGCAGTACGAACGCCGGTCGGTCGCTACGGTAGCGCGTTGAAAGACGTGCGCCCGGACGACCTTGCCGCGCTCTGCATCGTGGAAATCGTCAAGCGCAATCGCCTCGATCCAAATCTGGTCGAGGATGTGATCTTGGGCAACGCGAACGGCGCGGGCGAAGAGAATCGCAACGTCGCGCGGATGGCGCTCCTGCTGGCGGGATTTCCGGTGACTGTCGCCGGGCAGACGATCAACCGGCTGTGCGGCTCGGGATTGAACGCAGTGACGAGCGCGGCGCAGGCGATTAAGACCGGCGAAGGCGATGTGTTCATCGCCGGCGGTACGGAATCGATGACACGCGCGCCGTTTGTTTTCGGCAAAGCCGAATCGGCGTTCCCGCGCGAGACCAAAGTGTACGATACGACAATTGGCTGGCGATTCACGAACCCAAAACTCGCCGCGCGGTTTCCGCCGTACTCGATGGGCGAGACCGCGGAAAATGTCGCCGAGAAATACAGCATCACGCGCGCGGAGCAGGACGAATTCGCGCTCGCAACGCAAAAGAAATGGGGCGCGGCGCACGCGGCGGGGAAATTCAACGACGAGCTCGTGCCCGTCGCAATTACGCAGCGCAAAGGTGAGCCAATTATCGTTAACAAAGACGAGCATCCGCGTCCCGACACGACGATGGAGCAACTGGCGAAACTCGCGCCGGCGTTCAAAGAAAACGGTACAGTGACCGCCGGCAATTCGAGCGGCATCAACGATGGTGCGGCGGCGGTGCTCGTGATGGAAGCCCAGACCGCGGAGAAACTCGGCTATGCGCCGATGGCGCGCATCGTCGCCAGCGCGGTCGCTGGCGTCGATCCATCATATATGGGCTTGGGTCCAATTCCATCAACGCGCAAAGCACTAGAGCGCGCCGGCGTGAAGATCGGCGACATCGATTTGATCGAACTGAACGAAGCATTTGCCGCGCAGGCGATCCCGTGCATCCGCGAACTGGGGATGGACCCGGCGAAGGTGAACGTCAACGGCGGCGCGATTGCCATTGGGCATCCGCTCGGTTCGACCGGCGCGCGGTTGCTGACGACGCTGGTGCACGAGATGAAGCGGCGCAGCGCGCGGCGCGGTCTCGTGACGATGTGCATCGGCGTGGGGCAGGGAATTGCGATGGTGGTGGAGCGTGGGTAATCCGTATTGCGTGTTTCGTATTGCGTAAACGGAACACGCAATACGCAATAGGGAACAGGATTTCAATGCCTACCGTGACTGTCGAAAAATCCAACGGCGTAGCAAGGGTCATTCTAAACCAGCCGCCGCTCAACGTCATCGATATTCCGATGATGGATGAGCTTAACGCCGCACTCAGATCGCTCAAGGATGATCGCGCGACCAAAGTGATCGTCATCGCGGCGCAGGGCAAAGCGTTCAGCGCGGGCGTGGACATCAAAGACCACACGCCCGACCGCGTCGAGATGATGCTGACGAAATTCCACGCGATCTTTCACACGCTCTGGTCGCTGGAGCCGCCGGTCGTTGCGGCGGTGCAAGGCAGCGCGCTCGGCGGCGGCTGCGAGCTTGCGATTGCGTGCGATTTCATCGTCGCCGGCGAGCGCGCGAAATTTGGACAGCCCGAAATCAAGGTTGGCGTGTTCGCGCCGATTGCGACGTTGCTGCTGCCGCGCCTCATCGCGCGCAAGAAAGCGTACGAACTGCTACTGACCGGCGATACAATTGACGCGCGCGAAGCGGAACGTATCGGTCTAGTCAACCAAGTCGCCGCGCCGGAGGCATTCGACGCGGCGGTGGAGGCGTTCGTCGCGCGGCTGACCCCGCTGAGCGGCGTTGTCTTGCGGCACGCCAAGCGCGCGATTGCGCTGGGACTCGAGCAGGGACTCGCGGAAATCGAAAAGTACTATTTCAACGATCTGATGAAATCCGAAGACGCGCTGGAAGGATTGAACGCGTTTATGGAAAAACGGAATCCAGTGTGGAAGGAAAAATGAATTTGGAAATTGGAGGTTAGAAGGTGGAAGTTAGAAAGGTGCTTTCGATAGTCAGTTGTCTGTTTGCCTCCAACTTCCAACCTCCAATATCCAACTTCCACTAGATAGCTGGGAGACGAAGCATGTACGTACTCGACAAATGGCAAGATAAACCGCTCGACGATGTCCTGTCGATGTGTCGGGACATTGTGGAAGATACAACATTTCCGACGGTGCAGCGCTGGCGCGCGGCGGGCGGCAAAGTGCTGGGACATTTCCAGGTCTACTTTCCGGAAGAACTCGCGCACGCAGCGGGGATGCTGCCGGTGAAAATGCGCGGCTCACAGGTGGACCGCAAAAACGCCGACTCGCATTTTGGATCGTACCTCTGCTCGATCGTCCGCAGCTCGCTGGAGATCAGTCTGAACGGTTCGGTCGAGCTGGATATGTTCGTGACGCATCCCATTTGCGACGTCGCGCGAAACCTTGCTGGCATTTGGGGACGCAACTTTAACTACTCCGCGCAAATTCTCTACCTCCCGCAGAACGCGAACTCGGCGTACTCGGCGCAATATCTCCGCGACGAATACGCACGCGTGCTGCGCGACATCGAACGAGTGACCGGCAGAAAGATCGGCGAAGACGATCTGCGCCGCTCGATTGTCGTCTTCAACGAGAATCGCCGATTGCTGCGCGAGGTGTATGCGATCAAGCGCGAGACGCCGTGGCTGCTGTCCATCGACGAAGCGTACGTGCTCGTCAACCTGGGCGGCTTGATCCCGCGCGAAGAGCACAATGCTCTGCTGTCGGCGCTGATTCCGCAGATCAAAGCGCGCGCCGCGAAGAAGCAGGACAAGATTCGCGTCGTCTTTGAAGGTGGCTTTTGCGAGCAGCCGCCGCTCGATCTGCTGCGCGTCATCGGTCAGTCGTGCTACGTCGTCGACGACGATCTCCTCATCGGCTTACGTTGGATTTTGGAAGATGTGCCGACGACCGGCGATCCGCTGATGAACCTTGCCGACGCGTACCTGAACAAATCGTCCTACAGTCCGGTGCAGCACGATCTCCGCAAGCCGAAGGAAAAGATGCTGCTCGAACGCATGAAGACCTCGAATGCCCAGGCGGCGATTGTCACTGCCGCGAAGATGTGCGAGCCGGGACTGGAAGAACAGGTCGCGTACAGCAAATCGTTCGACGAACTCAACATTCCCTATTTCATCAGCGAGTTCGAAGAGAAGATGACGGCGTT
>DAIDTM010000216.1 GCA_027457205.1 Anaerolineae bacterium
CCGTCGCGCAAGCCGAGCAATATCAACGCGCGCTCACGCGCCAGCAGGGTGAGGTCGGGATCGCCTTCCAGCAATTTGATTGCGGCGAGCCGCGGCGGCAGTGGCAATTGATGATCGAGCGGCGCGGCGATGTGCGCCAAGGCGTCTTCCACATCCTGGCTAAAACGCGCGCCGCCGGCGGACTCCGCCGGGCGCGTCGCTTTCAACGCCGTCGCAAAAAGCTGGCGCACGCCGATTCCTTTGCGCGCGATGAGAGACGCCACTGGAATGCCAAGCGCCGCGCTCAATTTCTCTTGATCGATCGTGACGCCTTTGCGCCGCGCCTCGTCCATCATATTGAGCGCGAGCACCGTCGGCAAGCCCAACTCCAGGACTTCGAGCGTCAAGTCCAAACTGCGCTCCAGGAGCGACGCATCGACCACGTTAATGATCACGTCAACGTCGTGCTCGAGCAGAAAATTCTGCGCGACCGACTCTGCCGGGTTTGCGCCTGCCAGCGAATATGTTCCCGGCAAATCCACCAGTTCGACGACTTGACGCGCCAGTTTGACCCGGCTCGACGTGTACGTGACGGTGGTGCCGGGAAAGTTGGCGGTCAGCGCCTTGTAGCCCGCCACCTGATTAAAGAGCGTGCTCTTGCCGCAATTGGGCTGCCCCACTAATGCGATTCGCATCGCTCGATCACCACCTTTGCCGCAATGCCGCGTCCAATCGCAATCTGCGTGCCGCGACATTCGACGAGCAGCGGACCGCCGAACGCCGCGCGCCGCAACAGGCGCACGGTATCGCCGGGGAACAGTCCCAATTCGCGCAGTTGCTGCCGCGCGTGGCGTCCGCCGTCAATCGAAACGATCTTGGTATGCGTGCCTTCGTCGAGTTCTGCCAGCGTCATCGCTCGCCTCCAGATGTTCTGCCTCTATTATATCACGTTAGCCGAAATTTACCAAATATGTTAGTATAGCATAACCAATATCGGATTACGCGGCTAAGGATTCCTGGCGATCGCGGATCCACTGCGAGATGCCAAAGAGGCGATCTTGCTCAGCCAATTTAGCCAGAACGTGGATCCCTACCGAGTTTGGTTCGGGCAGTACTGTTGCTCAACACCGCACGTGGCTGAACGTGGCGATTAAACGACCCAACGGAAACAAGGGCGCGCAACTCTATTTTGCGCGCTCTTCGTTTCTGCCAACTGCTCAAGTTGTGATATACTTGGCGCAATCATCAATCGCAAATCTGAAATCATAAATCTGAATCCCCAATGCCTACCCTCTCCGATAAGCTCAAATCCCTCGGCGTGAAGGTCGGCGCGCGCGACTTGCCGCCGCCCAAACCCAAACACGCCCACTCCATCGAGAACGTCGTGCCGGGTCGTACGCACGCGACGGAACTCGGAGACGCGTTCATCGTCGAAACGACCTATCCACCTGAATACCGACACGGCAATGCCGCGCTGCAAATCACCGCGTCGCTGCAAACGATTGCCGAATGGGCACGCGAAGAGCGCATCGCGCATTGCGCGCCGAACGGCTTTGTATTCCTCGACACCGAGACGACCGGGCTCGCCGGCGGCACCGGCACGTTCGCGTTTCTCGTCGGCATTGGGCGATACGATGGCGACACGTTTCGCCTCACGCAATTCTTTTTGCGCGATCCCATCGAAGAGCCGGCGATGCTTGCCGCGTTGACGGCACTGCTCCAGCCGCTCGACGCGCTCGTGACCTTCAACGGCAAAGCGTTCGACGTGCCGCTGCTGAACGCGCGCTATATCACGAATCGCAGCGACACGCCGTTCGCGCGCGTGCCGCATCTCGACCTGCTGCCGCTCGCGCGGCGGCTGTGGCGCGAGCGATTGGAAAGCCGCGCGCTCAAATCGCTGGAAACGCACATCCTCGGCGCCGAGCGCACCGACGAAGACATTCCCGGCTTTTTGATTCCGCAGATGTATTTCGATTATCTACGGACTGGCGACGCGCGCCCGCTCAAGCGCGTGCTGTACCACAACGCGATGGACGTAGTCGCGATGGCGGCGCTGCTCAGCCATGTCGCGCAGTTGCTATCCGATCCGGTCGAATTCGCGGCGGAGCATGGACTGGATTTGGTTTCAATCGGGAAACTGTTCGAGGATTTGGGGCGGCTCGACGACGCAGCGCGCATCTACGCGCGCGGGCTGGAACTCGATCTGCCGGAGGAATCGTTTCGCCAGACTACCCAGCGGCTCGCGGTCGTGCACCGGCGGCGCGGCGAAATGTCCGCCGCGCTAAAATTGTGGCGCGACGCGGCGGGCAATCGGCAAATCTACGCGCACGTGGAACTCGCCAAGTACTACGAACACAGAACGCGCGATTACGCACAAGCCGCACAGTGGACGCGCGCCGCGCTCGTCATCGTCAGGGAATCATCGGCGGACGCGCGGCGCGAATGGCTCGGCGCGTTGGAGCATCGGCTAAAACGGCTGGAAGCGAGGCAAAAAAAGTAGGGGCGAGTCGGCGACTCGCCCCAAC
>DAIDTM010000217.1 GCA_027457205.1 Anaerolineae bacterium
AACGTCACACCGGATGACCAGGTGCAAATGCGTGCAATGCTGGATGGCGGTTTTGCCTGGTTACGCCGACGCCCTGATCTCCTCTTGAATTGCTTTCACGCGGCAGGTTTATCTGTAAACCAACTTTGGTTAGATTGAGTAATATTCGGCCGCGCCAAAACAATCGCAAAATCGAAATTCAAGACCCGGCTTTGCGCGAGCGGATCGAAAGAATCGTCCGTTCGATGTTCGAGTAGACCTCAAATATGGTTTCGGCAGCCATACACGCCAAATATCTTCAACAACCCCTCGGAATGCGCTTGGGCGGATTATCAGCTGACCTCGCGCGAATCTCATCTTTCGCCGACATACCAGACGCCAAGGCAGTAGAGACGATGTTGGAAGAGAGCCTCGCATTTATCGAATGGAGCACGCCTGCCCTTTTGCCCGACAGAGTTGAAGACGCCGCGCGCCTTGTGGAAATCCAGCGCGAGTTGACTCATTGGCGACGCGTCTGGAACGTGGCGCAGCACGACCCGGCTTCGCGCGCGAGATTTGTCGAACAAGCGCGCGCGTGGTCGGATGAAATACTTGCAATGTCAGGTCTCCTCGATCAAGAATGAAAAAACTGCGACTATTTACTGGTTACGCGTTACTGATTACTGCGATCTTCCTCGCTCACACCCTCTTTTACTTTTTTGCCATCGGCATGGACGCCGTGGACGACGCCTACATCTCGTTTCGCTACGCTCAGAACGCGATTCGCGGCTATGGTCTCTTCTTCAACCCCGGCGAACGCGTCGAAGGGTTTACCAATTTCCTCTGGACCACGCTGATGATCCCGCTCGAAGGCGCGCACGTCGACGTGGGACGTGCGAGTATGGTACTGGGCGTCCTGTTCGGGCTGGCGACGCTCTGGTTGGTCGTGCGTTTTGCGAAAATCGTCGACGCGCCGCGCGGCGTCGGAACGCTTGCCGTACTGCTCCTCGCGGTCGATGGTTCATTCGCGCTGTGGGCGGTTGCCGGCTTGGAGACGGCGATGTTCGCGTTTCTGGTTTTCGCCGGCGCGGTGCTGTACGTGCGGGAACAAGACGGAAATCCGTCCTCCGTCCTCCGTCCTCCGTCAGATTTTCCTTACAGCGGCATCTTCTTCGCGCTTGCGGCGATGACGCGTCCGGAAGGGCTGATGGTCTTTGCGATTACCGCGGCGCACCAGGCAGCGTGGCGCATTCTCGCGGAGCGCCGGCTGTTCACGCGGCGCGATGTCGAGCGGATCGTCGCATTCATCGCGCTCTTCGTGCCGTACTGGCTGGGGCGCTGGTGGTACTACAAATCGTTCTTTCCCAATTCTTTTTACGATAAAGTCTCCACGTCGGGACCCGCGGCGCAAATTGAGCGCGGCTGGAATCACCTGAATCAATTTGTCGATGTTCACATCGGATGGATCATTGCGCTGCCGCCGGTGGGCGCCGTGACGAGCGCCGCGTGGCGCGTCACGCGCAAGCGGACCAATCCTAACACTCGTCACTCGTCACTTATCACTCTTTTCTGGACCACCTACTTTGCCGCAATCGTCGCGGTCTATGTGGCATACATCGTCTACGTCGGCGGCGATTGGTCGGTGGGGCGATTCTTCGTGCCGCTGCTCGCGCCGTTCTACCTTTTGTTTGCCCTGGGCGCGGTGGAAATCTGGCGTTGGCTGGAGGAGCGATGGCTGCGCGGCTGGGGAAAGCGCGTGCGCTACGCGGCGATCGCGGTGAGCGTGCTGTTCGCCGCGCTGCTGTTCACGTTCTCGTCGTGGAATGGCGAGTATGGAATTTACGTGCGCGGCTTTGACGCGGCAAACGCGACGCTTGCGCGTGAGACGATGGGACGGTGGCTGCGCGCTCACGTACCGCCCAGCACGCTGATCGCGGTGGATGCGGCGGGACAGGTGCCGTACTTTTCAGAGTTGCCGGCAATCGATATGTTCGGCATCAACGACCTGCACATCGCCCGGTTAAATGTGCCGACGCTGGGTCAAGGTACGCCGGGGCACGAGAAATTCGACTTGGGTTACGTGATCGCTCGCGACCCCAAGTACGTCATCATCTACGGCACATTGTTTGACAGTGTGAAGGAGTACGAGCGCGCGCCGGTCCAGTGGACGACCAATCCGGTCTTGGAGAAATTCCTGACCCTCTATCAACGGCGGAGCGCGCCGTAGATCGGAGTTCGCGATGGACGCAATCGGCAAGGGGCTGATTCTATTCGGAGGACTGCTGGTCATCGCCGGCGGCGTGATCTGGCTGATCGGCAAAGCGCCGTGGATCGGGCGACTGCCGGGCGACATCGTCATTCAGCGCGATAATTTTTCCTGCGTCTTCCCATTGGCAACTTCAATTCTGTTGAGCATCGTGCTCACAATCCTCGTACAATTGGCACGTTGGCTTTCAAGCCGTTGATCTCGTCGCAATCCGCGCAGCGATTCACAAGCCGCCGCCCAGCCAAACGGTCAGTGTCTCGGCTTGATCGAAGCACAGTATTGGCACAGCGTCAAACCGCGCGGCATGTGGTCGCGCGGTTTGATTTTCGCACCAATTACCGTACAATGGGGGTGCATTACTGTGCCTAGCACGACTTGGTTTAGTCCCAATACGGTTTAGTTAAGACAGGTGGCTCGAAGCACGCCTTTGTAGCATAATAGGGCATCTTCTGTGGGCGGGAGCTGCCTCATGCGAGTACACCTTCGAGTGTTCGAGCCGGGCGAAAAGTTCACCGATGCGGTGAAACTCGCCGCCATCGAGAAAGCCGTTCCTTTCCAACAGATTCAGAACGTCGTCCGCATGTGCGGTGTGGCAGAGCAGCGCATCCGCAAATTGCCCGCCGCCGTGTGTGTCTTGCTCGTCATCGCCATGAACCTCTTCCCGCTTGAAGACCTTCCGCAAGTGTTGCGACGCATGGTGCAAGGCGTGCGCTTGCTCTTCGGCGAAAGCGAATATCCGTTGGCGGGTAAGAGTGCCATCTCCCAAGCGCGGGATCGGCTCGGCGACCAACCCCTGGAGCAATTGTTTCGCTCCGTCTGCAAACCGATTGCGACCGCTGCGACGCGCGGAGCCTTTCTCTTCGGTTTGCGCGTGATGGCCATTGACGGGACCCACGAAGACGTCCCAGACAGCTCCGCCAATGCCGAAGCGTTTGGTCGTCATCGCAGCGATCGTGGCGCGGGTGCGTTTCCCCAAGTCAAAGGGGTTTACCTGATCGAGTGTGCGACGCATGTGATTTGTGATGCAGTCTTCGGTGGCTGTCACATGAGCGAGCGCGCCGCCGCGAAACGCCTGCTTCGGAGCGTTGAAACAGGGATGTTGGTCACGTGGGATCGCGGCTTTTTCGGGTATGAATTGCTACGCGCCGCACTGGCAACGGGGGCGCACGTCTTGGGTCGCGTGCCCGCCCACGTGATTTTGGCTCCCGTGCGCCACCTGTCGGATGGCTCGTTCTTGGCGTTTGTTTATCCCTCGCCCAAAGCCCGCCGCCAACGCCGGGACGGCATCTTGGTGCGCGTAATCGAGTATACGTTTGATGATCCCCAGTTGCCGGGGTATGGCGAAACGCACCGACTGATTACTTCGTTGTTGGATGTGGCACCGTATCCCGCCATGGAACTGATCCTGGGTTATCACGAACGCTGGGAAATCGAGATCACGATTGACGAATTGGACACCCATCAACATCTGCCCGGACGCCCGTTGCGGAGCCATAAACCGGTCGGAGTGAGACAGGAATTGTACGGCTGGTTGTTGGCGCATTTTGCCATCCGTGTTCTGATGCATGAAGCGGCGCTGAGTGTGGACGCGGATCCGGATCGGCTGAGTTTCACCAACTCATTACGGATCATTCAGCAAGTGATCCCAGAGTTTCAATTGGTGGATCCGTCTCAGCACAGCGAGTTGTATCAGCGGATGCTGCGCGACATTGCACAACAACGTCTGCCAGAACGCGATCACCGCATCAATCCGCGAGTGGTCAAACGCAAGATGTCCAAGTTTCGCTTGAAACGACCGCAACACTGTCATCCGGCTCAACCTACCAAGCCGTTCGTTGAGTCTGTAGTGATCCTTAAATAAACCGTATTGCACCTAATCTGACAATTCTGGCATCATGGACCTCTTTGAATCAATGATACCGGAGGAAGGATGATCGAGGTGGACGATAAAGAACTG
>DAIDTM010000218.1 GCA_027457205.1 Anaerolineae bacterium
CTCCAGCTTCATCTCTTCCACGCGACCGTGCGGCATCAACACCCGCACCGAGGTCGGCAGCGTCACCGCAATCGAATTTTCTTTATCTACCATTGCTCAAAACCCACTCTTGCTTTCTCATCAATCTCTTGCGCGCGACCAACTCATCCACGGTCGTATGGACCTGCTCGCGCGACCAGCCGAACACGCGGCACAGCATCGGTGCGGTGCTGGCAATCACCGTTTCGACGTACCGCTTCACCAGCGCGCGCCGCGCCGCGTTCACATCGATCTGCTGCGCACGCGCGGCTTGCCGCGGAAACCACCGCGCCGCCAGTTCAAACACCTGCGAAGTCCACGCGCCGTGCTCGTTCACCGCGCCCATCGGCAGAATGACTAACGCGCGCTGCAACTCATCCAGCGCGCGATGGTACCGCGTCGTGTCCAGTCCAACAGATGCGCGCAGCGCGCTCGTCGGCGTCGGTCCCATCGCGCGCAGCGCATCGTGCACGCGCTTGGCGTCCTGGCTGATGCGCCCCTGCTGGTAGACCTGGTCGACGCTCTCCGGCGCGCTGACCGCGAAAAGGTACGGCAGCATCTTGAGCGAAACGAAAACCGGCTTGCCGCCGGCGAGCGCCTTGCCGTAGAACGCGCGCCGCGCCGCCGGCAAATCGTTCTTCCACACCCACACGCGGTCGGAATCCGCATCCCAATCTTCGATGTGCGCGTCGCGACGACCTTTGACGGCTTCGAACAGCGATGGCAGTTCAATACCTTGTGTCGACGCAAAGAGCAGCGCGAAACCAACGACATCGATAAACTGCGCCGCGTCGTCCATCGTGCGGACACGGCGCACGCGCGTCCGGCGATAAATCCGATCGCGCTGGCGTTCGATTCGTTCCGGATTGATCGAAGATACGAGTTTCACAACAAAAAGCCAGCCCAACCGCTGGCATGTGGAGACAATCGCATTATGCCGGAGTCCGCCTCACTTCATCGGAAGGTGAGCGTGTTTACTATACCACTCCCAAAGTATGATGTCAATTTCACGCGCATCACTGCGTGATCTTCTCGTAATCCTCCGGCGTGTCGATGTCCAGCGCCAGCCGCACATCCGCAAATTCGACGAACTGAACCTGCTCGCGATATTTCGCCAGCACCTCACGCCCACCTTCCTCACCGCGCAAACTCATCAGTTCGTCGAAATGAACGCGGTCGAACAACACCGGGCTGCCGCGCTTGCCGGCGTAGAGCGGCGCGATGATCGACGCGCCGGTTTCATAGTACCGCTGAATGATCGAATCGATCGCGGCGGTCGTGAGCAGCGGTTGGTCCGCATTGATAAAAATCGCCGCGTCGATCTCGCGTCCGAGTGATTTCAAGCCGGCGCGGATGCTCGATGCGTGCCCGGTCTCCCAATCCCGATTCAGCACGACGCGCGCCGGCGTGCCGCGGATCGCCGCGCGAATCTCGGCGGCATGTGCGCCCAAGACGACCCGCGTTTCCACCACGCGCGCCAGCGCGACGACGCCGAGCGCGTTCTCGATCAGCGTTTTGCCGCGCCACGGGAGCAATTGCTTGACGCGTCCCGGCATCCGCGTTCCACCGCCTGCCGCCAACACGATTGCCGCGACGCGCCGGTGCGTCTCGCGAACGGGATTCGCGTTTCGCGCTGCGCCAATCGCCGCCGCGCCGATGTTCTTGTAACCGAGCAGCAACCGCGCGATTGCGCGCGCGGCGTCAAGCTGCGCTTCGGTTTCGACCTGATTGAGCAGCGCGATCACGCGCGCCGCGCGCGGCTGGTTTTTCAGTCCGCCGGCGGGATGCGCGATCACGCGTGCCGCCATCACCGGCGTCAGCGGCTCGCCCAGCCGCGCCCCGGCGAGCCGCGCGG
>DAIDTM010000219.1 GCA_027457205.1 Anaerolineae bacterium
ACAGAAAATCGGCTCGAACTCGGGCTGGGTGTCTGGGGAGAAGAGCCAACACGATAACGATTGAAGAAAGGAACGCAATGCACGGTTGGACAGGCAAAGTCTTGGACATCAATCTAAGCAATGGCACAATCAAAACGTCTCCTCTTAACGAAGAGACTGCGCGCCTGTTTCTGGGCGGGCGCGGTCTGGGCGCACGGATCCTGTGGGACGAAGTCGGACCCGAAGTCGATCCGCTGTCGCCGGACAATGTGCTCATCTTCGCCAATGGTCCGATGACTGCGACGGGCTATCAGACCAGCAATCGCTTTTCGGTCAGCACCAAAAGCCCGCTCACCGGCACCGTGCTCGACGCGAATTCGGGCGGCTATTGGGGCATGCAATTCAAAAAGACCGGCTTCGACGCTCTGATCGTGCGCGGACGCGCCGACGCGCCGGTGTACATCGAAATCAAACCCGAAGGCGTGACGATTCACGACGCGCAGCATTTGTGGGGGCAACGTGTCCGCGCGGTGACCAAATCGCTCGGACAGAACAACCACAAACGCAACGTACTGTGCATCGGACCGGCGGGCGAACACCTCAGCCGCATCGCCGCGATCATGAACGACGGCGAGCGCTCGCTCGCGCGCGGTGGTCCGGGCGCGGTGATGGGCAGCAAGAATCTCAAAGCAATTGTCGTCGAAGGAAAAGACCGCCCCGACATTCTGGATCAGGAACAGTTCAAGTATATGCTCTACGAGGCGCGCAAGATGCTGCGCCAAAGCCCACTGACCAGTCAGGCACTGCCGGAGTTTGGCACGTCCGTCGTGATGAACCTTGTCAACCACATCGGCGCGCTGCCCACGCGCAACTTTCAGCAGTCCCAGTTTGAAGGCGCGGAGCAAATCTCGGGCGAGGCGCTCACGGAAAAATACCTCATCAAGAACGCGGCGTGCTGGGCGTGCCCCATCGGATGCACGCGCGTTAGCAAGACTGAAAAGGTCGAAGGCGAAGGTCCCGAATTTGAAACGACGTGGGCGTTCGGCGCGCAGTGCGGCATCGACGACCTCGCCGCGATCATCGAAGCGAACGCGATCTGCAACGATCTCGGCATCGACACGATTTCCGCTGGCTCGACCATTGCCTGCGCGATGGAGCTAACCGAAAAAGGATTGCTCGATTCCGACCTGCGCTTTGGGCGCGCGGACTTGCTCGCGCCAACGCTCGAAGCGATGGGCGCGCGCCGCAGTCTCGGCGCCGATCTGGCGGAGGGCAGTCTGCGGCTGGCGAAGAAATACGGCGCGCCGGAACTTTCGATGAGCGTCAAGGGCTTGGAAATGCCGGCGTACGACCCACGCGGGATGCAGGGACAGGGATTGCTCTACGCGACCTCGAATCGCGGCGCGTGCCACATGCGCGGGAATATGCTCGGGCTGGAGGTGCTCGGTTTGCCCAAACTGATCGATCGCTTCCAGGTGTACGGCAAATCGTCCTACCTAATTCTGCACCAGAACGTAGCAGCAGCCATTGATTCGCTCGTCATCTGCAAATTCACCCACATGGGCGTCGCGGAAGAATATTTTGCGCGTGCGCTCACCGCAATCACCGGCGTTCAGTACGCTACCGGCGACCTGGTGCGCGTCGGGGAGCGGGTGTGGAATCTGGAGCGGCTGTACAACCTGCGGGAAGGATTCACCCAAGCCGATGACACGCTGCCGCCGCGATTGCTCAACGAAGCCGTCGGCGCGGGACCGAGCCACGGATGGGTCAGCCATCTGGAGCCGATGCGGCAAGAGTATTATCGCGGGCGCGGGTGGAACGAGAACGGCGTGCCCCTGCCGGAAAAACTGAAGGAGTTGGAGCTAGCCGATCTGATGGAGGTGGCGCGATGATCGACGAACGCGTCTATGAAATGTTTCGCGACATCGGGCGCGATTTGTTCGAAGCCGATATGGTCAGTTCGCACGGCGGCAACCTAAGCCTCCGATTTGGCGATCGCGTGATTATCAAACGGCGCGGCGCGATGCTGGGACGCCTCAAGCCGCACGATCTCGTCGAGACGCGGCTGGACAAGAACGACAGCGGCGTTGCCCTCGCTTCGTCCGAGTTGCTGGTGCATCGCGCGATCTACCTGAAGACGCCCGCGCTGGCAGTGATCCATTGCCACCCGCGCACGGCGATTGCCTTCTCGCTCTCGCGCGACGAAATCGTGCCCGTGGACAATGAGGCGTCGTACCTCTTGAAAAAAGTGCCGGTGATCTGGGAAGAGTTCGCGTCTGGGTCGCCGGAGCTGGCGAACAATTTGGCGAATACGTTGTCTCAGTATAAAATCGTGATGCTGCGCGGGCACGGCAGCTTTGCGATCGGGCAGACGCTCGACGAAGCGTTCCATTGGTCATCCACGCTCGAAGAGTCGTGCGAGATCGCGCTCAAAGCGAAACTGATCAACGAACCGTTCATCGAATATCGCGGCATGAGCGAGGGGTACACAAAGTGGTAAGAGGAAGACGATGAAAGTCCAATTATTTATCACCTGTCTCGGTGAAAACTTCTACTCGAACGCGCTGAAAGACATGGTGAGGGTGCTCGAACGCCTGGGCGTGCAGTGCGAATTTCCGGAAGGACAAACCTGCTGCGGTCAGCCGTTCTATAACGGCGGCTTGCAGAGCCAGACGCTCGGTCTGGCGCGCAACTGGCTGCGTGCATTCGGACAGACCGACGGCTACATCGTCGCGCCCTCCGGCTCGTGCGCGGAATTTGCGCGGCACCATTACCCGGAAATGTTCCCGCCCGGCACGCCCGAGCACGCGCAGGCGAAAGAGACCGCGGCGCGCACGTTTGAGTTCAGCGAATTTCTGACGCATGTGCTCAAGGTGACCGATGTCGGCGCGCGATTTCCGCACACGGTCACGTATCACGCCTCGTGCCATACCTTGCGCAGCATTGGCTTGCGCGACGAACCCAAGCAGCTGCTGCGCGCCGTGCGCGACCTGGAGCTTGTCGCGCTGAACGAGGAAGAGACGTGCTGCGGTTTCGGCGGCGTCTTTAGCGTCATCTACCCGGAAGTCTCGCGCGCGATGATGGAAGCGAAGGTCAAGAACATCGAAGCGAGCGGCGCGGAGTACGTCGCCGTGGGCGAGCCGGGCTGCTTGATGAACATCGCCGGCGGATTGACGAAGGTCAACGCGCGCGTCCAGCCGATCCATCTCATCGAAATCCTGGCGTCGGAAGGCGCGCGATGACCACGATACCAACGCACATTGATTTTCGCGCGAACGTCCAGCGCGTCGATCCGCAGATGCCCGCATCGGTGCGTCAAGCCACGACGAAATTCCTCGGCACACGCGCCGCCGTGGTGGACCTGGTCGGACTAGACCGCTGGCAAACGCTGCGCCAAGCCGGGCACGACCTGCGCCTGCACACGATCAATTATCTCGATCACTACCTGACGATGCTCGAAGAGCGCGTGACGCAAGCCGGTGGTCACGTGCACTGGGCGCGCGATGCGGCAGAAGCGCGGCGGATCGTGCTCGATATTGCGCGAGAGCATCACGTCACGCGCGCGGTCAAAGCCAAAAGCATGGCGACCGAAGAGATCGGGCTGAACCACGCGCTGATCGAGGCGGGCATCCAAACGCTGGAAACTGACCTGGGCGAGTTCATCATTCAACTCGCCGGCGTCGGTCCATCGCACATCATCGTCCCTGCCGTGCATCTGACGAAAGAAGACATCGCCGCGCTCTTCCGCGAGAAACTCGGCGTGGACGCGCCGAGCGATCCGATTCAATTGGCGGCGATCGCGCGGGCGAAATTGAGGGAAGAATTTCTCGCCGCGGAGATGGGCATCTCCGGCGCAAACTTTCTGGTCGCCGAAACGGGCACACTCGTCATGGTAACAAACGAAGGCAACGGGCGCATGTGCACGACGCTGCCGCCGCTGCACGTTGCAGTCGTTGGCATCGACAAGGTCGTGCCCGATCTGGAATAGCTCAACGTCTTGCTGAAACTCCTGCCGCGCAGCGCGACCGGGCAGAAGATGTCGGCGTATACCGCATTCATCACCGGTCCGCGCCGTACGGAGGAGGAAGACGGTCCGTCGGAATTTCATCTCGTCCTGCTCGACAACGGGCGCACCAAGATCTTGAAAGACGAAATCACGCGCGAAACGTTGTTGTGCATTCGTTGCGGCGCGTGCCTCAACGTGTGTCCGGTATACAACAACGTCGGCGGGCACGCGTATGGGTTTGCGTATTCCGGTCCCATCGGCGCAATCCTCTCGCCGCAATTGCTCGGCACGAAGGTCGCCGCGGACTTGCCGTTCGCGTCGTCGCTGTGCGGCGCGTGCGTGGACATTTGCCCGGTCAAGATTCCGATCACCGAGATTTTGCTGCGGCTGCGGCATCGCGTCGTCGAAGGGGACGCGGTGGAACCCGCGGTCGCGCCGCCGGCTTGGCGCGCGAGCGCGGGAGTCATCGCGCGCGCGATGAGCATTTCGTGGCTGTACGAACTGGGCGAGCAAATCCTCAAGACTGCCCAAGCGCCATTCCGGCGTGGCAGTTGGCTGCCGAATTTACCGCCACCGCTCAGTCGCTGGACGATGACGCGTCCGCTGCCGGCATTCGGGGCGACTTTTCGCGGCTGGCAACGCGGTCGCACGCCGGCAGGACGCCGGCGGCAGCGACAGATTCGACTAGGCGCGATTGCATTCGCGTCAATCGCCGTGGCGTTCGTCGCGTGGGCGTTGACGCGGAAACGGAGCGAATGACGATGATGCTCAATTCGGCGCGTGAAGAGATTTTGCGAGACGCACGCGCGGCGTTGGGTCGCCGCGCGGATTCGCCGACCGCGCCACTGCCGGCAGCGGCGCGAGTTGCGCCGCGTATCCCCGGCGGCGCGAACAGCGAGATTGAACTATTGCTGAGCGAGATCGGTAAACTCGGCGGCAACACGCGGCGGATGGCGCAGCGAAATGAATTGACCGACGCGCTCAAGCAGTTGGTCGAAACTGAAGCGATCAAGAAAGCAACGCTGTGGCAGACGCGTGAATTGCAGGAGATTGGAATTGAGGAATCGCTACGTGCGCTCGGTATCGAAATCGTCTCGCCCCATTCAGGCAAGCATACACTCGCTGAATGTGATTTGGGCGTGACAAGCGTGGACGCGGCATTGCCAGAAACCGGAACGCTGCTGCTGCGTTCGTCGCCAGAGCGCCCGCGCATGGTCTCGCTCTTGCCGCGCGCGCACCTTGCGATCGTGCGTCCGTCTGCGCTACGTGCGGATGTCAGTCCGACGTTGGCGCAAGTCAGAGGCGAAGGTTATTGGGTCTTCATCACCGGTCCGAGTCGTACGTCAGACATCGAACTGACGGTGACAATTGGCGTGCATGGTCCCAAGTCGCTTTACGTTTGGAGTTGGGAAACGCAAAGTTAGAAGATCGCTCAAGATGCAGAGCGATAAAGACTGATTTTCTTTTCCGTATTTACGGCAAGAGGAACCTTGAAACCCCTCGTCATCGCTCACCGCGGCGCGAGCGCGTATGCGCCGGAGAACACACTCGCCGCGTTCAACCTCGCGTTCGAGATGGGTGCAGACGGCATCGAACTCGACGTGGAACTGACGAAAGACGGCGTTCCAATCGTCTTTCATTTCGATCAGAATCAACAGACGCACGGACGCCGCTCGCTGCAAGACCTGGCGCTCGCTGAAGTGAAGCAACTCGACGCCGGCGCATGGTTCGATGCCAAGTATCGCGGCGAGAAAATCCCGACGCTCGCAGAAGCGTTGGCGGCAGTCGGAGCGCGCGGGCTGATCGTGATCGAAATCAAGTGGTCGGCAGTCGCGCTGGGCAGCGATGAATTGGAGCGCGCAACCGCGCAAGCCATCGCGCAGACAGTCGATGCGCGTAATCTCGTGGTCTCGTCATTTCATCCGCTCGCGCTCTATCGAATGCGGCGGCTTGCGCCGCGCGTGCCGCGCGCGCTGATCTACCAAACCGAGATAATGCCCGCATTGCTAAACGGAGCTTGGTTTCGCGCGCTCGTTCAGCCGCGCGCGCTGCATTTTGAACGTCAAATGCTGGACGCCGAGCGCGCCGCCTGGGCGCGGCGTGCGAAATACGAAACTATCGCGTGGCACACGGAGGAGCCCGCCGAGATGATACGACTCATCGCGCTGGGCATCGACGGCATCATGTCGAACACGCCGGACGCGTTGCGG
>DAIDTM010000220.1 GCA_027457205.1 Anaerolineae bacterium
TCTTGCAGTCCTTTCCGACCGAGTGGGAATGGCCCAGTCGCGAAGAGACCGCAGTGAGATTGATTGGCAATGCGGTCCCGCCGCTGCTCGCCTGGCGAATCGGTCAAGCGTTTGGCGATACGCGTCTCTTTTTTTAACTGGCGCGCGGACGAATTTCGTCCGCACGGAGAAATGGCGATGAAACTGCTTCAACGCACACGTGGCGCGACCCGCGGGGAACCGCTCGAAATCAAACAGGTCTTTGTTCCCGACATACAGATCGCGGTCGTGACCGCGGTGCGTGTGTGGTCGGATGCGCGCGGCAAGACGCATTTTGAGTATCTCGCCGTGCGGAAAACGCGCGACCCGCAATCGTGCTCGCATGGCGGCACGCTGTCCATCTACGGACGGCGCGTGTCCTATGTCTGGGCGCGGTCGTCCGCGTTTCGGTTGCGCTGCGGCGATTGCGGCGCAGCACTGTAGTGGGGAGGGGAGAAAGGCAGAATTGTGCATCGCGTACTGACGGTGATTGGTTGGATGTTGTTTCTGGCGGGACTGGGACAGCCCATCGTCTGGGTGACGTTCCCGAATCTGCCGCCGGGACTGCTGGTCGCTCTCGTGTTCGTTTTGTGGGGACTAGCGATTCTCGCCAGTAAATTTTCAGGCAAGTCCCCAATGTCCACTAACCGATCTAAGGACATTGGGGGCAAGGAGAAAATCGTATGATGACGCAAAAACCCGGAGCGATTTCCGACTTGGACTTGAAAGAGATTGAGCGGGTCGTCGCCGCACTGAAGGCGGTGGGACAGGACGCGTCTGATCTGGAGCAACAGATCGCAACCGCGCGGCAGCTTCAAGTGGACTGTTCTCACCGCGGTTATGTCCGCACGGACGGCTCGATCTATCTGGAGTGTGGGCTGTGCGGCGCGCAACTGTGAGTCGGACATGGACACTGTTCAAGAATCTCCTCGCGTGGGGATTCGTGGCGTATGTCCTGGGCGTATATGTCTACGCGGGATTACTGACCAGCGCGCTCGGAGCGCCGCTTGTCCTTGTGACGCTAGGAATCTTCCTCGCGTACAAAACGAGGTGAGCGAATGACAACTCCCGTCTCAATCAGGGGGTGTCGGTTGCTTCAACTCCTCACGCTATCCAAGCGCGTGGGCAATCTGAGCGATTGTGAACTAGCGGCACTGCTCGCGGAAAGCGTGCTCGCAGAAATGTCGGTGAACGATCCAAAAGCATTACTAATCGACGAAGCGGTTCAAAGATTGATTGCTTCGTCAGAAAGGAAAGCACAATGAAAACCATTCAAGCGACAGACCTTCGGATGAAGACTCGCGAAATCCTGGATGGCGCGCACTGGCAAGGTGAGATCTACCAAGTGACGACCTTCGGGCATCCCGTCGCGGTGATCCTGCCGGTCGCGGAGTACGAACGCTTGGTCAACGCCGCCGGGATTTCGATGGAATTGCCAACGCCCTCCCTCGCGATCGCGGAGCAATGACCATGCAGCACGCTCAAGCCCTGGCGATCGCGAACGCGCTGATCGAACGACTCTCGCCCGCCTGCGAACGCTTGGAGATCGCGGGGAGCGTCCGGCGCGGCAAACCCGACGTGGGCGACCTCGAACTGGTCGCGATTCCGCGATTCGTCCCGGAGCAGATCGGACTGTTCACCGACGTTGACTTCCCCGATGAACCCGCGCCGACGGTCAGCGCGTTGGACATGGCGCTTGCCAACATTGGCGTTCGCCGCCTCAAAGACGGTCCGCGCTACAAACGGATCGTCCTGGCGGAAGGAATCCGAGGGCACGACATTAGCGCGCTGCACGCGCAGCGAGCAGCACATCAAGGACGTGCCCTCGTCGACCTGTTCATCACGGATCGCGAGCGGTGGGGCTGGATTCTCCTGCTCCGCACGGGACCGCAAGAATTCTCGCACTGGCTCGTGAAATCCAAGCGTTATGGCGGCGGGCTGCCGTCGTACTTGCGCGCTGACGAAGGCGCGCTGTGGCGCGGCAATCAAATGATCGAGACGCCCGAAGAGCGCGACGTATTCGACTTGTTGGGACTCCCGTGGATGGAGCCGTCCGAACGCCAGCCACTGGGAAACTTGCAAGCAGCGTGACTCGCGGTCGCGCGAGAAAATCAATCCGAGAAAGGAAAAATTCATGCTGAATCCAGCCAGTAACTCAACCAACTACACCCAAGCGGAAGCGCGGCGACTCGTTGGTCAGGTCTTTGAGAGCCAGGTCGAATTCTCCCGCGTGCCCAAAGGCACACGCGGCAAGGTCGTTGAGATCGACCAGATGGGTGACGGCTGGGACTTGGTAATCGAGTGGGGCTTGCCGATTCGGATGCCGTCGGGACAGGGACTGCACGATTGGTTTTCGCGTGAAGAGATGGAGCGGTTTATGCAGCGCGTGGAAACGGTGGGAGTAAACGGATGAGCCGAAAGAAAGCTCTGGCGGTGGCGGTGATCGTCGTAGCCGCCCTGCTCATTTGTTGCTGTGCGGCGACCTCGTTTTTCGCGCTCATGGGATCGTATCAAACGGGTCGCTGAGATCGAGGCGTTCCGCAAGGCGCGTAACGGGTAACGAAAAATCTTAGGCGCGCGACCATGCGCGCAAAGGAGAGAAAACATGGCTTGCCCACACGACCATCAGATCGCAGACAATTACGGGGTGACTTGCCAGGATTGCGGCAAGCCGTTGGAGGGCTACGGCTACTGGGCGAGCACGGAAACGTGCCAGCACCGCTGGATCGACAACGGCGACGGCTGGGAGTCTTGCCTGTATTGCGAGGCAACCCGACAGCGGGACGAATCATCGGACAGCACGGCATAAAAATCTTGGAGGCGCGTATCAATGACGCGCAAAGGAGAGAAAACATGGACACGAACATTCAACGATTGTGCGTCGATCTCGGCAACGGCGG
>DAIDTM010000221.1 GCA_027457205.1 Anaerolineae bacterium
GTCGATTTGACGGTAGGAAAAATTTTGGTTTTGGGAAAAGGGCAGCAAGAAAGATTTGTCTTTCTCACTGCGCCAACGTGTGAGGCTTTAAAAACGTGGTTATCAGAAGCGCCCGATCACGAATATCTGTTCGTCGGGCAACGTGGGGAACGATTCAAAGCGAGCACCGTCACGTGCCTACTACGACGGCTCAAAGTGCGGGCTGGGGTTACGGGGCGTTGCAATCCTCATTCTTTTCGACATGGATTCGCAAGAGAGTATCTTTTGCGCGGCGGCGACCTTGCGTCGCTCTCGGCGATGCTCGGTCACGGCGATTTGCAAACGACGATGATCTACTCGCTGTTTGCCGCTGATGAATTACGGCAGAAGCACGACGCGCACAGCGCAATCTTGGCGCTTGAACTGACTCAATAACTCTGGATCAGGCAATCAAGGTTCGAATCCTTGTCTCCCAGTCAAAAGACTCGAAGGGTTTCTCAAACCCTTCGGGTCTCTTCTTTCAACTTGCCTGCGCCGACACTGCGGATTTGATTGTCTGCGGCTGTTCTTCGCGCCGGAACTGGCTCATGTAGAGATTGTAGTAGAAGCCGCCCTTTGCTAGCAATTCCTCGTGCTTGCCGCGCTCGATGATCTGCCCCGCATTCAGCACGAGCACCTGATCGGCGTTGCGGATCGTGCTGAGCCGGTGCGCGATCACGATGGACGTGCGGCCGCGTAAGAGTTCTTCCAACGCCTTCTGGATTAACCGCTCGGTGCGCGTGTCCACCGATGACGTCGCTTCGTCCAAGATCAGGATACGCGGATTCGCCAGCGCGGCGCGCGCGATGGAAATCAATTGGCGCTGTCCTTGACTCAAGCCGCCGCCGCGCTCGCCGAGCTTTGTGCTGTAACCCTCGGGCAGGCGCTCGATGAATGTGTCCGCACGCGCGAGTTTCGCGGCGGCGATTACTTCTTCGTCCGTCGCGTCCGGCTTGCCGTAGCGGATGTTCGCCATCACGGTATCGCTGAACAGGAACGGGTCTTGCAGCACGATGCCGATCTGCTTGCGGAGACTCGCGGCAGTCACGTCGCGCACGTCGATCCCATCGATTTTCACCGCGCCGCCGGTCACATCGTAAAAGCGCGGGATGAGGTTCGCGATCGTCGTCTTGCCCGCGCCGGTCGGTCCGACAATCGCCACCATCTGTCCCGGTTCGGCGACAAAGTTCACGTCGCACAACACGCACTCGCCCGGTTCGTATTCCGCGCTGACGCCTTGCAATTCCACGCGTCCTTTGATCGGCGGCATCTCGCGCGCGCCCGGCTGGTCCACCAAATCCGGCTCCGTGTCGAGCAAGCCGAAGATGCGCTCCGCGCCGGCAATCGCGCTCTGGATGTTCGTCCACATCACCGAGATCTGCGAAATCGGCTGATTGAATCGTTGGGTGTAGCCGAGAAACGCGATGATGAGACCCAGCGACATCGTTTCGCCAAAGAGATTTTGCTTGCTCAGCAAGAACAGCCCACCGACTCCCGCGACAATCGCCATCGAGACGTACCCCAGCGCTTCGAGCGTCGGCGAAAGCGCGCTGGTGAAGGCGGTGGCGCGGATGCTGGCGTCGCGCGACGCCGCGTTCGATTCGTTGAAATTCTGGATGTTCTCCTCTTCACGATTGAACGCCTGCGCCTCGCGCACCGCAGCGAAACTCTCCTGCAAATTCGCATTCACATCGCCGACCGCGGAGCGGACATTGCGGAACGCCTTGCGCGCCTGGTCCGAAAACCACGTCGTCGCGAAAAACATCAGCGGCGTCACCAGCAAACTGATGACTGCATATACCGGGCTTGTCGTCAGCATCGTCGCGGCGACCCACACGATGAGCAGCATGCCTTGCACCAGACTGACCAGCGGAAAACTGATCGCCTGCTGAATCGTGTCGGCGTCCATTGTGATGCGCGTCATCACATCGCCTGCCTCGTGTTTGGAGAAATAGCCGAGCGATAGGCGTTGAATGTGTTCGAAGACGGCGACGCGTAGATTCCGCAGCACCTTTTGTCCGCTGTAGTTCATCAGGTAGAATTGCAAACCGGTGAGCAGCGAACTGCCGACGTACAAACCAACGATGAGCAGAATCAATCCACCCAGACCGGTGATGTAATCCTGCATTGTCGCCTGCGGGCTGAGATGCGTGTACCAGCAATTCGTCGCTTGGATCGGGACACCCGACAATCCGCCAGCATTTGTTGCACCGAATAGTTTTTCGGTCGCCGGCGTCAGGTAACAGTCCACCACTTCGCCGGTGAGACTCGGCGTCAAGACTTGCATATACGTGCTGGTCACGACCAAGACCGCGACGGTGAGTAAGACGATCCAATAGCGTTTGAAGTAGAACCAAAAGCGCGCCAGCGTGGCGCTCGCGGCAGTGGCTTTGCGCGCCTCGCCTCGCAGCGCCATATCGCGTCCATGCATCATCATATCGCCACACCTACGCTTTCTTCCATCATTTCGGGCGCTTCGGCTTCTGAATCGCCCATCAACTGCGAGCTGTAAATCTCGGCGTAGATCTCGGACGATTCAAGCAGTTCTTCGTGCGTGCCGCGCGCGACGATCTGTCCTTTGTCGAGTACTAGG
>DAIDTM010000222.1 GCA_027457205.1 Anaerolineae bacterium
AATCCAAATCGAATTGTGGCTGGCGGAATTGTATTGGCAGCGCGGCGAACGCGCGGCGGCGCTGCAGGCGCTGGCGCGCGCGGAGAAGAAATTGGCAGGTGGTCAGCGGCGCGGGCTGGAAGAATGGGCGGAGCGGCTGAAGAGGGACATCGGATGACTGACGAATACTTGAACGCCAACCGACAGTTGTGGAACGACTGGACGGAGATTCACGAGCGCTCTCCGTTCTACGACCTGCAAGGTTTCCTCGCCGGACAGTCGCGGCTGGACGACGTCGAGTTGGAGTTGGGCGAGGTCGCGGGCAAATCGCTGCTGCATTTGCAGTGCCATTTTGGGCTGACGACTTTGTCGTGGGCGCGGCGGGGCGCGCAAGTGACCGGCGCGGATTTTTCGGACAAGGCGATTACGCTGGCTCGGCGATTGAGCGCAGAGACTGGCTTGCCGGCAAATTTTGTTTGCTCGAACGTCTACGATTTGCCGAGCGCCTTGTCCGGCGAATTCGACATCGTATTCACGTCGCACGGCGTCTTGTCGTGGCTGCCCGATTTGCGCCGGTGGGCGGAGGTGATCGCGCATTTTTTGAAGCGCAGCGGAACGTTCTACATCGTGGAAGCGCATCCGTTCGCGTACGTGTTCGACGATGCCGCCGCCGCGACCGATCTGCGCGTCCGCTATCCATACTTTCACGCCGTCGAACCGACACGTTCCGACATCCAGGGATCGTACGCGAACCGCGATGCGGATTATCACGGCGTGGAGTATTTCTGGACGCACGGGATGAACGACATCCTGAATTCGCTCATCGCGGCGGGACTGCGAATCGATGCGTTCAAAGAGTACCCGAAGGTCGCGTGGCAAATGTTTCCGTTTATGGAGATGGACGACGAGGGCTGGTGGCGTTTGCCCGCGCGCTATCCCGAACTGCCGCTGATGTTTGGGCTGAGGGCGACGAAAGAATAAACGTGCGTCACATTTCTTTCTCTGCCACAGATGACTGTGCCTGAACTGCGGCACAGTCAACACAGAATCTCGCAGAAAGAATTTCCTTCTATGCGGTTCCCCTAGCACTGCCCGCCAGGGCAGGTGTGTGGCTAATCTGACATTGCCAGATTACTTGCCAGACACCAACCGATCAACTGCCGTCATCACCGTGTCCTGATCGCTCCACGGATATTCGGTCGTACCAAAACACATCGAACGCTCGTGCCCTTTACCGGTGACGATGACGAGGTCGCCGGCATTTGCCATCTTGACGGCAAACGCGATTGCCTCCGCGCGGTCGTTCACGATGAAATAGTCATCACGTTCGCGCCGCCCCGCGCGCCGCAACCCCTCCGCAATCTGCGCGTTGATCGCATCGAGCGATTCCGTGCGCGGGTCTTCCGCCGTCACCACAATCTTGTCCGCGAGTTTCCCCGCCATCTCGCCCATCATCGCACGCTTGCCCACATCGCGCAAGCCGGCGCAGCCGAAGACGACCATCACGCGACCGCGCGTAATCTCGCGCGCGGTCTCCAGCGCGACGCGCAGCGCGTTCGGCGTGTGCGCGAAATCGACGATCGCGGTGAATGGTTCGGACTGCATCACCTGCATTCTGCCGACAACGCCGCGCACGCGCGCGACGCCCTCACGCATCGCGTCAAACGGCACGCGCCGCGCCATACTGACGCCGATTGCCGCGAGAATGTTCGAAACGTTGTAGCGACCAATGAGAGGCGACTCGATCTGCAATTCGCCATGCGGCGTGACGATGGTAAAGCGCAAGCCGCGCGGCGTGCTGGTGATTTCGCGCGCAAAAACTTGACGGAGGACGGAGGACGGAGGACGGAAATTATCGGTCTTTCGTCCTTCGTCCTCCGTCGCGCTATAAATGATCTGCTCATCCGCCGGAATCGCACACAGAAAATCGAACGCGCCGCGCGCGTTGTCATCCACGTTCAGCACGGCGACCTTCGCAGTGCGCGGTTTGCGGTACGACGCGGTGAGCGCGCGGAAAAGCAGCGCCTTGGCGTCGCGGTAGTTTTCCCAGGAGCCATGAAGATCGAGATGCTCGTGCGTGATGTTCGTCACCGCCGCGATGTCGAACTCGACCGCGTCAAGGCGATGTTGCGCCAGCCCGTGCGACGTGGCTTCGATGACCGCGTACTCCATGCCCGCATCGACCATCTGCGCGAGGTAGCGCTGAATGTCCGGCGCATCCGGCGTCGTCGTATGAAAGCCGGTGTCGATCTCCTCATCGCCAATCGTCGCAGCAACGGTCGTGATCGTCCCGACCTTATGCCCGGCGGCGGAGAGGATCGACGCGGCAAGCGTGCAGGTCGTCGTCTTGCCGTCGGTGCCGGTGACGCCGATGACGCGGAGTTTGCGCGAGGGAAAATCGTGCCACGCGGCGGCGAGATGCGCGAGCGCACTTCGCGCATTCGGAACAGTGACGAATGGAATGGTGGTTGGGTGGTTGGGTGGTTGGGTGGTTTCGGCAACGACGGCGACAGCACCGCGCGCGATGGCATCGGGGATAAAGCGCGCGCCGTCGACGTTCACGCCGGGGTACGCGACGAAGAGCGCGCCGGGGATGACTTGGCGCGAGTCGGCGGTGATGCGCGTGATGTCAGCGTCGCTTGAGTTTTGGATTTGGTACGCGGGAAGAGCGTGGAGGAGCGAGGAGAGGAGCATACGGTTGTGCAACAGCTAGCGCTGCGTTGTGGCGAGCCGCTCAAGAATCCACTGGCGCGCCAATGCCGTTGGTTCCACCCCCCGCGCCTTACCGATCTTTTCCAATTCTCTGACCGTTGATTGTTCCAGCGGCACCGCCAATCGAATGCGCAGAGGGCGGCGGAATTTAACCTTCACTTCCTTGAATTCCTCAGGGAAATCTTCCGGCGAATGGGTATCCCAAAAATGGGCTTCTTTTTCATAGGTTTGGAATTTCGGGATCCGTTTCACCACTTTTCTCTTCACCATGTCAATATCCTTTGGCTCGACGGAACGTTTTTCGTTCGGCATCGGTCATATCGCGTGCAGTCACGGGATAATAAACGCCTTTGCTTCTTCGACCAAGAATGACCAACAGGTAGCGTCCATTCGTAACTCAGTTCTTCGGTTGCTATTCTACCACATTTGCCCGCAAAAGGTAAAGACCTTCGAGGTTTCCAAAACCTAAGGTCTTTGCTTTCAAAACGCCTTCAGCCAATTCGTCCCCGTCAGAATCGAACACGCGGCGAGGATGAAGATAATCAGAAAGATGATCCCGCAGCCGCAGCCGCTGCAACTGCACCCGCGCCCGAATCCGAATTGGCGTTCAAGCCAGTCGAACAGCGTGTCCAGCAAGAAAAGTTCGAGCAAGCCCTGGAGACAGCCCTGACGATTGTCGCGCATACATTCTCCTCCACAATAAGATGAAGGACGGATGGCTGATGGCTTCCGTCCTTCGTCTCGCGAAGCGGTCGTCCGTCTTTATTTCACAACCCCAAACATTCCCATCGACCACGCGGCAAGGTTGAACAGCGGCTGCGGATACACGGCGATCAAAAGCACCATCGCGGCAGTCACCGTCAGCATCGCCGTCACGAGCGGCGTGATCCGAATCGGCGATGGGTCTTTGGCGTCCAGGAAGAACGCGGCGCGGATGACGGCGAAATAGTAGAACACGGAGATGATGCTGTTGATGACGCCAATCGCCGCGAGCGTCAGAAATCCTTCGCGCAGCGCCGCGCCAAAGACAAAGAACTTGCCGATAAACCCGGCGGTCGGCGGAATGCCGGCGAGCGAGAGGAAGAAGATGATGAACAGCGCGGCGACGAACGGCGCGCGGCGCACCAGCCCGGCGTAATCCGCGATGTTCACCGCGCCGGTCGCGTTCTCAATCGCGATGACACAGATGAACGCGCCGAGATTCGTAAACAGGTACGCGAACAGGTAGATCAGGACGCCGTTCAAGCCGGAGAAGGGCGAGTTGCCGGTGAGATTCACGCCAACTAGACCGATCAGCATGTACCCCGCCTGCGCGATCGACGAGTAGGCGAGCAGGCGTTTGATGTTCGTCTGGCGCAGCGCGACGAGATTGCCCAATGTCATCGTGATGATGGAAATCACAGCGAGCAACGGAATCCAACTTGCCTGATAGATCGGCAGCGTGGTGAGCGCGACGCGCAGCAGAATCGCAAAGCCCACTGCCTTTGGTCCCACCGAAAGAAACGCGGTCACCGGCGTTGGCGCGCCTTCGTACGCGTCGGGCGCCCACTGGTGGAATGGCACGAGCGAAATCTTGAAACCCAAGCCGGCGAGCACGAGCGCGGGCGCGACGAGCGCGACCGTGCGGACCGACGGATCGACCGTGTTCGCGAACGCCGTCGCGATGTCGGTCAGGTTGAGCGAACCGCTGACGCCGTAGAGCAGCGACAGACCGTAGAGCATCACCGCGCTGGTGATCGCGCCGTAGAGGAAATACTTGAGCGCGGCTTCGTTCGATTTCTTGTCCTCGCGCAAAAAGCCGGTCAGCAGATAGGACGTGTAACTGAGAAATTCGATGGAGAGATAGATCATCAGCAGACTGGCGGAACTCGCCATCATCGTCATCGCGAGGATCGAGAAGGTAAAGATCGAAAAGAACTCGCCCTGCCGCGTCGTCCGACCGCGCAAGTAATCGATGGAGACGAGTACGATCATCGTTCCGGCAATCGTCGCCAGCAGCTTGAAGAAGAGCGAGAACATATCGACGCTGTACATGCCCGCAAAGATCGACGCGTTCGAGCCCCAAATGTACAGCGTCGCGGCGAACGCCAGCACAAAGCCGAGAACGGTTACCCAGGGCAGCCACTCGCGCGTTCGCGCGCGTCCGATCAGATCGACGACGAGAACCAGCATTCCGAAAATCGCCAGGATCAGCTCGGGTGAAATCAGCATCAATGTTTTAGCATCAGGCATAAGAACCCCATTTGGTTGGGTGGTTAGGGCGTTGGGTAGTTAGGTGGTTGGGTTGTCAGTCACCCAACCACCTAACGATCAAAACTTGATCGCGCTAAGGACGTTGACCGAAAACGTGTTGATCGTATTGAGAATCACGGACGGATAGACGCCGATCAGTACCATCAGCGCGAGCAGTGCGACGAGCGTGATCACTTCAAAACGGCTCACGTCCGTCAAGTGCACTTCTTTGCCTTCTTTCGCCATCTCGTCTTTCAGGCGCTGCCACTTGGCTTCGTCGAATGAGCCGAGTAAAACGTTCTGGATGACCTTCCAGAGAAACATCGCCGCGGTGAAGACGATGCCGAGCACCGCAATCGCCGAAATCACCGGCAGACTCGCGAACGCGCCGCGGAAGACCAGGAACTCGCTGATAAAGCCGGCAAGGCCGGGCAATCCGAGCGAGGCAAACGACGCGACCAGCAAAATACCGCCGTAGATCGGAATGCGAGCGCCCAAGCCGCCGAACGATTTCAGGTTGCGCGTGTGCGCGCGCTCGTACAGCATACCGACGATAAAGAACAGTGCGCCCGTGATGACGCCGTGGTTGAACATTTGCAGGATCGCACCGTTCAGCGCGATGCTGCGATCGGTCAGACTCGCGCCGCCCGCTGCGACTGCCGCCGCGACGCCAAGAATGACATAGCCCATGTGGTTCACGGACGAGTACGCGATCAATCGCTTGAAATCGGTCTGCGCCATCGCGACGAGCGCGCCGTAGA
>DAIDTM010000223.1 GCA_027457205.1 Anaerolineae bacterium
GAATTCCGCTTGAAAAGAATAATATCACTACCGGCGTGCGGCTGTAGCGATTGGCGATGAGGGAAAGCGTCAATTTGCCAATGATACCCATCATCCAGACTGTCAACCTCTCCAAAGTTTTCCGAGAGCCGCGCAAAGACCCCGGCGTCGCCGGCGCGGTCAAGGCGCTGTTCCGCCCGCGCTTTGATGCCAAGGTCGCGGTGGACGGCATCAGTTTCGCGGTCGAGCCAGGCGAGATCGTCGGCTATATCGGCGTGAACGGCGCGGGCAAGTCCACCACGATCAAAATGCTCACCGGCATCCTCGTTCCCACCAGCGGCGAGGTGCGCGTGCTGGGACGCGATCCGCACCGCGAGCGCGTCGCGAACGCGCGCGAGATCGGCGTCGTGTTCGGGCAGCGCACGCAGTTGTGGTGGGACCTCGCCTTCATCGAATCGCTCAACCTCGTCGCCAAGATTTACGAAGTCGAGCCAACGCGCTACAAGCAACTGCTCGACCAGTTCAGCGAAATCCTGGAATTGCAAGACCTGCTGCACGTCCCGATCCGCAACATGTCGCTCGGACAAAAGATGCGCGCCGAACTCGCCGCCACGCTCATCCACGAGCCGCGCATCGTCTATCTCGACGAGCCGACGATTGGGTTAGACCTCATCGTCAAAGACCGCATCCGCGAATTCATCAAGCATCAGAACCGCGACAAGGGCACGACCGTCATCCTGACGACGCACGACCTCGGCGACATCGAAGAGCTGTGCCAGCGCGTGATTATCATCGACGCCGGCAGACTGATTTACGATGGTCCGCTCAGCACGATCAAGGAGCGCTTTGGCAAGTACCGCGAGATCACGTTCCAATTAGCGAAATGCGACTGCACGCTCCAACCGCCTATCGGCGCAGAAATTGTCGCGCGGGAGGAACGCCAGGTCACGCTGCGCTTTGACCGAACTCTCACCACCGCGAGCCAGGTCGCGGCATCGGCGATGAGTCAGATCGAGGTCGCCGATTTTTCACTGTCCGAGCCGGACTTGGCGTCCATCGTCAAGCAGATTTACAACGGCGCGCTGGAGCAGGTGACGGTATGATTCAGTCGCTTCGCCGCCAAGCCAAGATCTACGGCGCGATTGCCGCGATGGTGCCGAAAGAGTATTCGGCGTACAGCATCTGGGTGTGGATGCAGTTCATCGTCCAGATTCTATCGATGATGATCTTTGTCTATTTCTGGCGCGCGGTTTACGCGGACACTCGCACGCTCGGCGGCTTGGATTTGCAGCAGACGATCAATTACATTCTGCTCGCGCAAATCTTGATGCCGATTGTCGAAACGCGCCTGATCTTTCAATTCGGCTTTATGGTCAGGAACGGCGGCGTCGCCGTCGAATTGCTGCGCCCGCTCGATTTCCAGGGTCGCTTTTTCATCGAGAATCTCGCGGGGCTGGGCGTCTTTGCGATTGAAAAACTGCCGCTGCTCTTGGTCGCTGTTGTCTTTTTCGGTTTACAATTGCCGACCGATCCGCTGGTCTGGATCGTATTTCTGATTTCGCTGACGCTGGGCGCGAGCATCCTTTTTCTTTTCGATTGGATTTTCGCATCGCTGGCGTTCTACAGCACCGAGACGTGGGGGCTGTCCGTCGTACGCATCGGCGTCGCGACGTTTTTCAGCGGCGCGCTCGTGCCGCTGACGATGATGCCGACTTGGCTGCAAGATGTTGCCGCCGCGCTGCCGTTCGCGCAGACGATTTTTGTGCCGGTGTCGTTCCTCAGCGGCATCACGCCGATAGCGAACGCGCTGCAAGTGTGGCTCGTGCAGCTCGCATGGCTCGCCGGACGGTTGGTTTTGTCGGGCTGGGTCTTTAGGCGCGGGGTCCGTGAAGTGACGGTGCAAGGCGGTTGATCGATGAAACGCTACGCTGCGCTGTACTGGTATTTTCTCTTGCAGCGTTTCAAGATTCTGATGGAGTACCGCGTCAACTTTTTGATCGGCGCGTCGTCGACGGTCATCTTGCAGATTGCCGGGCTGCTGACGATTTGGGTCATTATGTCGCAGGTGCCAAACCTGAATGGCTGGAATCTCAACGAAATTCTGCTGGTCTACGGTCTACTTACGCTGTCCAAATCGATCACGCACATGTTCGCCGATAATCTGTGGACGATTGGGCAGGACTATATTCGCTCCGGCGACTTTGACCGCTTCTTGGTCCGCCCGATCGATCCGCTCTTTCACTTGCTCGCCGACCGGTTTTGTCACGACGGCATTGGCAACTTTCTCATCGGCGCGGGATTGGTCGCGGTATCGACCGCCGCGCTCGGCATCGCGTGGACGCCGCTGAACTTGCTGTACGTCGTCATCGCGGTCGCCAGCGGCGGCGCGATTTTTATCGCGCTGAATCTGATCACCGCGACGAGCGCGTTCTGGATCGTCCAATCGATTCCAGTGACGCAGATCATTTTCAACACGCACGAGTTCGCCAAGTATCCGCTGACGATCTACCCGCGCGCCATCGGCTTGCTGATGACCTGGCTCATTCCGTACGGCTTTGCGTCGTTCTACCCGGCGAGTTATATTCTCGGACGCGACGTCGGCGCGCTGGCGTGGATGGGACCGATTGTCGCGGTGGTGTTGCTCGTCGTTGGTTATCGCGTCTGGCTGTTCGGCTTGCGGCACTATGCCAGCACCGGGTCGTAAAAGTTTCAATGTCATTCTGAGGAGCCCCGAAGGGGCGACGAAGAATCTCATTGCCAGAAATGAGATTCTTCGCTGCGCTCAGAATGACAGACCGAGGACTTATGGTATTCCTGCGCCTGTTGCAGGATTATTGGCTCATGATCCACCCGTTTCCCGTGATGATGGTCATCACGCTGGCAACGGTTCTTGCGGTCGCAACCGCGCGCGAGGCGACTGACTTGTCACGGCTAGTTCGCGCGATCGCCGCGCTCTTCTTCTCGCAAGTCGTCGTTGGAATCTCGAACGATTTGCATGACCGCGTTCTGGACGCGCAAGGGCAGCCGTGGAAGCCGCTAGCGCGCGGCATCGTCACGCCGAACGAAGCACGCACGCTGATCGCGCTCGCGTTCGCGCTGATGCTGGTGTTCGCGATTCCGCTCGGACCGGTCATTGTCTTGCTCGCGCTGCTCGGCACATTCGCCGGCATCCTTTACAATTTTTGGCTGCGCGGCACGCCGTTCAGTTGGTTCCCGTACGTACTCGGCTTTGTCACGCTGCCAATTTTCGTCTGGGTAAGCATGGCGCGCTTCGACGCGCGGCAACTCGTTCTCGTGCCGATTGGACTGCCGCTGCTCGTCGGTGTCCATCTCGCGCAAACGCTGCCGGACACCGAGACCGATCGCGCGCTTGGCGTGCGCGGGCTTGCGGTGACACTTGGACGCGCGCGCGGTGTTCTGACTGTTTGGAGCGCGCTCATCGGCGCGCAGATGCTTGCGCTCGTCACCGCGCTCGCGCTCAATTCAAATCTTGAAATCGTCCTATTCGCCCTCGGCGCGTCGTTCGCGCTTGTCGCCGCGAGTATCGCGCTGTACCATCGCGCGCCAACCTCGGCGACGCTGCGTGCGCTCTTTCGCCTCGTCGCGCCCAGCGCGGTGATTCTCGTCGCGGGATGGCTCGCGGCGTTGAAAATGTAGGGTCGATCCTACGTGATCGCCCTGGGCAGCCACATAGGGCTGCCATCTACGGAGAACAAAACATGTTTGGCAGAAGACGCTGGGCGCCGCTTGCGCCCGCCGTGTTGGCGACGATTGCGAAAGCAAATCAGTTGATCGCGAGCAATCACGCCGATCAAGCCGCGCCGATGCTGGCGCAGCTGGCGCAAGATTTGGAAGGACGCGGGCGCGCGCGTCCTGCCGCGAACCTGCACGCGGAGGCGGCGCACGCCTACGCGGCAAGCCGAAACGAATCCGCCGCGCTGGCGCAGGCGCGCGCGGCATTGAACCAATTTCTTCAACTCCAGATGGCGCGGCGCGTACCGACATTCTACGGCAACATCACGCGCAAACTGCGCGCCAACGGAATGTCGGCGGCAGCGGATACGCTGCAAAAAGAATTTGGCGACAAGGTCAAACCGTTCGAGAAATTCAGGTCCGCTTCGCCCGCGCAAGGCAGGCGGCTGCCGGCGAATTGCCCGCACTGCGGCGCGGCAGCGCGGAGCGACGAGGTGGATTGGATCGACGGGCAGAGCGCCGAGTGCGCGTATTGCGGCGGCGTGATTCAAACCAAATAGAGGATTGAGATGGCGCTTAAACTCGAAGGCGTGTTCCCACCAATTCCGACGCCGTTTGACGCGGACGGAAATCTTTTGCTCGACAAACTCAAATCGAACATCGTGCTGTGGAACAAGACCGGCTTGCACGGCTACGTCGTGCTTGGCTCGAACGGCGAAGCGGTGATGCTGACCGATGCGGAACGCGCCGCGCTGTGGCAAGCCGCACGCGACGCGATCCCGCGCGACAAGCTCTTCCTCGCCGGCGCGGGCGTCGAATCGACGCGCAACTGCATCGCGCTCGCCAAGCGCGCGGCGGAACTCGGCGCGGACGCGGCGATGTTCGTCACACCAAATTACTACAAGGCGGAGATGAAGCCGCCGGCGCTGATCAATCACTATCGCGCCATCGCGGACGCATCACCGATTCCGGTCATTCTCTACAACATGCCCGTAGCGACCGGCATTGACCTCGACGCGGCGACGGTCATCGCGCTCGCCGAGCATCCGAACATCGTCGGCATCAAGGACAGCAGCGGCAACGTCGCGAAATTCGGCGACATCGTTCGCGCCGTGCGCTCCGACTTTTCCGTGATCGCGGGATCGGGCAGTTACTTGTATCCAGCGCTGTGCGTCGGCGCGAAAGGCGCGGTTGCCGCGCTGGCGAACGTCGCGCCGCGCGAATGTCTGGCGATGTACGATGCGTTCCACGCCGGGCGGCATGACGACGCGCGCGCGCTGCAGCTGAAGATGATCCCCCTGAACGCCGCCGTCACGACACGCTGGAATATTCCCGGTTTGAAAGCCGCGCTGGAAGAATTGCATCAAGGATATTACGGCGGCGCGCCGCGCCTGCCGCTCCGTCCACTCGGTGACGACGACCGCCACGCGCTGAGACAGATGATGCAGGACGCGAGAATAATCTGATTGCAAATTTCAGATTGCAGATTTCAGATT
>DAIDTM010000224.1 GCA_027457205.1 Anaerolineae bacterium
GTCTTTTTTCCCGACGGCGCGGTGTTGGTGGAGCCGACGATTCAGCAGATCGCCGAGAAAACCGGCTTGGCGACGCACGCCGCGCTGCCGTTCTACGATCTGGTCATCATCGGCGCGGGACCGGCAGGATTGTCCGCCGCCGTCTACGCGAGCGCGGATGGCATCAAGTGTCTCGTGATCGAACGGGATGCGCCGGGCGGGCACGCCGGCAGCAGTCCGCGGATCGAAAATTATCTCGGCTTTCCAATGGGCATCTCCGGCGGCGACCTGACGCATCGCGCGATGACGCAGGCGCGGCGCTTGGGCGCGGAGATCATCACCGCGCATGACGCGACGCGCGTGCGCGCGCAGGATCAGTACCACGTCATCACGATGGCGGATGGAAGAGAGGTGTCGTGTCACGCGGTGCTGCTCGCGACCGGCGCGGCGTTCCACACACTAAAAATTCCCGGCGCGGCGGAATTGACCGGTAAGGGAATTTTCTACGGCGCGGCGCACACCGAGGCGTACTTTTATCAGGACCAAGACGTCTTGGTCGCCGGCGGCGCGAATTCCGCGGCGCAGGGCGCGCTGTTCCTCAGCCGCTATGCGCGCAAGGTCACGGTCATCATTCGCGCGGCAGCGCCGGAGGCGTCGAAATATCTCGTCGACGCGCTGGAGCAGAACGAAAAGATCGAGCTGCTTTTGAATACAGACTTGATCCAAGTTCAAGGCACGGACAAGTTCGAAGCGGTCGTCGTCAAGGATCGTGTGACCGGCGAGACGCGCACGCTGAACGCCGCGGCGATGTTCGTTTTTATCGGCGTGAGTCCGCAGAGCCAGTTGGTTGCCGGCGCGGCGCTGTGCGATGAGAAGGGGTACCTCTACACGGGACCCGATTTGCTGCGCGACGGCAAGTGCCCGGCGGGTTGGACGCTCAACCGCGATCCGATGTTGATGGAAACGAGCTTGCCCGGCGTCTTTGCCGTAGGCGACGTGCGCGTGGGCACGAACCATCGCGTTGCGTCTGCTGTCGGCGAAGCCGGTGTCGCGACGATGATCATCAAGCAGTATTTGAAAACCCTGTGATTCTACCCTTCTGTTCACCGCAGAGTCGCAAGGGGGGAAAATGCGTACTCTTGTTTTGCTCGTGTTGATGCTGATGCTCGCCGCGTGCGCGACGCCCGCGACGACATCAACGCTCGCCTCGCCAACAGCCGCGCCTAGCGCGTCAGCTGCAACCAACCCACCGCGAAAAGGCGAGGGACACCCGGCTGAAACACGCGCGGCAGAGACGCGCGCGGCGGAAGCATTGGCGACGAACTCGCCAGTGCCGACGCATGCGCCGGTTCTCCCAACACCGACGGTGACACCACCGCCCCTTAATCCGGCGTATCCGTTGCTTACCGCGCGCCTTCAAGCCATCCAAGTCTCCGACGATGACGGCAAGCGCACGGTCCGCATCACGCCGCAGCAAGTCAAACTATGGGTCGACAAGGCGAATGAGATTTTCGCTAAAGCGAGCATTCGTTTTCTCTACGATCCCGACTTGGATTTTGCGACGCTCGACAGTACGCTGCTTAACGATATGACCGGGGATACGGATGCCAACTGGCAGCGCGAGGTCGATTTCGGAAATCGAGTTGCTGCGCGTTACGCCGGTAAGATTGTGGTGTTCTTCATCCACGGGCCCGAACAGGGACCGACGGGAGGCGGTTTCTCGTTCTCGAACTATAACTTTGTCGAGATGCCCGGCTTCAACGACACAACGGTCTGCGGATACCAAAATATTGGCATTCTGGCGCACGAGGTGGGTCACTATCTGGGACTCTCACACCCGTTTGCAATGGAATTCGCGAGCCTTCAAGAGGCGGAAGCGTATTTCACCGCGCACGGGAACGACCCAAACGTTTTTGACGGCGACGGCTTGACCGACACGCCGCCCGATCCTTTCATTCGAGCTCCGGCATTCCAATGCAATCCCAAAGAATCGATCACGCTGAACGGTCGCAAGTTTCCGCTGCCGCGTTATAACATCATGTCGTACTATAGCACGGCTGGCATCGACCGAACCGAATTGACGCCGCAGCAGAGCGATATTGTGCGCTGGGTCTTGCAAGTCCGGGCGAAAAATGGAATGGCGACGCCGACAAATACCGGCGTTCCCGGAGCAATCCAATTTGCGACCCTGCCGATCAAAGACAAGGTCAATGTAGTTCCCAGCGTGCAAGATATGTCAGGTTTTGGCGACACGCCGCGTTGGAGCGGGGGCAAGCAAGTTTTCTCCACCGCGCAGCCCAACAGTACGATTGGGTTTTCCATCTCCGTGGGTACCGCTGGGGAATACCGGCTCAACCTCTACGCGACGACGGCACCTGATTTTGGAAAAATCCAAACTCTGATCGATAGCAACCCGCTCGGCGCGCCGATAGATTTGTATGCGCCCATCGTGTTGCCCTCCGGCAGAATCTCGATCGGGACGATCGATCTCTCCACCGGGACTCACACATTGGGCTTGCGCGTTGTCGGCAAGAACGCCGCGTCGAGTGGCTACTCGTTTGGTTTGAACGCGTTTACGCTGACACGGGGAGAGTGAGGAGATCACCGTGAAGACCTTGTTCAGACTGACAATATCAGTCATCGCGCTGGTCACCCTCGCCGCATGCACGACCCCCGCGCCATCTGTCCCAACCGCGGTGCCGGTTGTGACAAGTTCGCCACCCATCGCACCGACGAACGCGGCAATCGCGCTACGCGAGCCGCCGCGATTGGAAACGCGCGCGGCAGAAACGCGCGCGGCGGAAGCATCACTGGCGAATGCAACGTTGCCGCGCACAGCCCCCGCGTCCGCGCCCGTCATCACGTACATTCCCAATTCAACCGTCAAACTCGAACAACTTCTCGGCGAAGAAGACAAGCAATTGCATCAGCTAACGCTCAACCAAACCGTCACGCGATACGGCATCGAAGGCACAGACCTGGGTTATTCGTTCGAGCACAAAGGACTCGCGTATTTTCTTTTTGGCGATACGGTGGGCAAGTTGGACAAGGCGCTCGACACAATCGCGACGACGGACGCGATGAATCCGGAACAACCCGTTCGATTGGATTTCCTGACGGTTGGAAAAGATTATCTGACGATTCAACCGCCCGGCATCAGCATGGGCGCGTTCGAAGTCCCGGTTTCGGGCATTGACCTCGGCGGTCAAATGTACGTCGTCGTTTCAACAAACCACAACGCGCAACGAACCACGGATCGTTCCGTGCTGACCAAGTTTACTCCGCCCGCGACATTCACGTCGCTTCGCACGATTTCTCAACTTCCAGCAGGACACTTTATCAAAATGTCGCTTCACTCTGAGCCGGGTTCGATTTCCGGCTTACCGCCGGGCGGACCGTTCGTCATCGTTTGGGGCACCGGTCAATATCGCCATAGCGACGCGTATCTCGCGGTCATCCCCATCGCGACCTGGGAATCCGGGCGGGGGACGCGATATTTTTCCGGAATGAGCGCGGCAGGCGCGCCGATGTGGAGCGATAAAGAATCGGACGCCGCGCCGATCGTCAAGAACGGCACGATGGGTGATCTCTCCATCACGTGGAGCAAGGATCTCAACTTATGGTTGATGACGTACGACAGTCGAGCGCCCGCGCCCCAAGGAATCGAATTCACCTATTCCCGAACGCCGTGGGGTCTCTGGAGCGATCCGCAAATCATCTTCAATGATGTTCGCGATAATGCGCTCGGCAAGTTCGTCCATGACCCGGCAATAAAACCAGATGATGGACTCGCGGGACCAGTGATCGGAGCGGGTACAGCTAATCCGGATGCGGTCAAGGGAGGCTCATACGCTCCATACGTCGTGGAGCGGTGGACAAAAGTTCAAAGCTCGGAATTGGATCTGTATTACACCTTGTCTACTTGGAATCCGTATGTAGTTGTCCTGATGAAGTCGCGGCTGAAAGTCGAGTAGCATTTTGAGAGTTCTTCAATCTCAGCGGCGCGTCAGACTTTATTTGCACCGCGCTCATTCGCGCCGTGGCTTCTAGAGCGATTCCCGATCGGTAAGAACGAATATCAAAATCCAAAAGGAGGGAACTGTGAAAACACTATTCCGATTGATCATTTCAGCAATCGCGCTCGGCTTGCTCGCCGCGTGCGCGACGCCCGCGACGCCTGCCGTGCAGACGGTTGTAGTACCGCAAACCGTCGTCGTGACCGCAGTCCCGGTCGCGTCCGCAACGCCCGCGCCGGCGCCAACGAACGCGCCAGCGCCCACGGCTGCGCCCGTGGCGTCGAACCAACCCACGCTCTTGCGCGACAAGATCAAGCACATCATCGTCATCATGCAGGAAAATCGCTCGTTCGACACGTACTTTGGCACGTACCCCGGCGCGGACGGCATTCCGATGCAGAACGGTGTGCCGACTGTCTGTTCGCCTGATCCGCAAACGAAACAGTGCATCAAACCGTACCACAATCCTGCCGATGTCAATGCGGGTGGACCGCACGGGGGAAATCCCGCAAAGACAGATATTAATGGTGGGAAAATGGACGGCTTTGTCATGGCTTTCCGCCAAGGATCTCAGGCGTGCAAGGGCAAGAGCGTGGATACCACCGGTTGCTCTTTGAGTAAGACGCCGGATGTGATGGGCTGGCATGATGCGCGCGAGATTCCAAACTACTGGGCGTACGCGCAAAATTTTGTCCTGCAGGACAAGATGTTCGAACCGAACGCGTCGTGGAGTTTGCCGTCGCACCTCTTTATGGTGTCGGCATGGTCCGCCGATTGCACCAAGCCCGGCGATCCGGCAAGTTGCACGAGTTCGCTGGATGGTCCCAAAAATGCACTGGCGTTGGCGAATAGGGGCAAATTGGATTACGCCTGGACGGACCTGACCTATCTACTGCACAAGAACAATGTGAGCTGGGCGTACTATCTCAGCGAAGGCAATGAGCCGGACTGTGAGGACGACGCGATGCTTTGCGCGCCGGTCAAGATGAGCAAGAATGTTCCCGGCATTTGGAATCCACTCCCGGCTTTCGACACAGTCAAACAGGACAATCAATTGGCGAACATTCAGACACTCGACAAGTACTTTGCGGCAGCCAAGAGCGGAACCTTGCCGGCGGTCGCGTGGATTACGCCGGAGAATTCGGTGAGCGAGCATCCGCCTGCCAAGATCAGCGCCGGTCAATCGTATGTCACATCGGTGATCAACGCCGCGATGCAAAGTCCCGACTGGGACACGACCGCGATCTTCCTCGCCTGGGATGATTGGGGAGGATTCTACGATCACGTTGTTCCGCCCACCGTCGACGCATTGGGCTACGGTTTGCGCGTTCCAGGTCTGGTCATCAGCCCGTACGCGAAGAAGGGATACATCGACCATCAGACGCTTTCGTTCGATGCGTACCTGAAATTCATCGAGGACGATTTCCTGAACGGGCAGCGCATCGATCCGAAAACAGATGGACGTCCTGATCCGCGTTCGGATGTGCGCGAAAACGCGTCGATCCTCGGCAATCTGATCGACGATTTCGATTTTACGCAATCGCCGCGCGCGCCGATGGTTCTGCCAACGGACCCCAAGCCCGGACCTGCTTCCATTCCTGGCTCGTAAGTCCGGCATCCGGCGCTGTACACTTTCAATCACCGGTCAATGCCAATCTGCGCGACGCTTTACAACTGCCGAATTCACGCTACAATGAGACCGGCAGAATACCGTGACAAATACCGATCCGATCATTCTGGAAAATACCGTGAATCTGGAAACTCTGCGTCACCAACTTTTATTTGCCGGCTTGTCCGAACAGGACATCGACTGGCTGACGTCCAAGGCAATCGAAGTAACGATTCCCGCCGGCGCATACCTGATGCGGGAAGGCGAGCCGGGCGACGCGCTCTACATCGTCGTCGACGGCGAGTTTCAAGTGACCAAGCGCGCCGGCAATCAGGATGTGGTCATCGCGACGCGCGGCGAGGGCGAACTCTTTGGCGAAATGTCGCTGCTCGACCGCGCGCCGCACTCGGCGTCCGCGCGCGC
>DAIDTM010000225.1 GCA_027457205.1 Anaerolineae bacterium
GCGCCCACGCCGACGCCGGTGCCGGACGGCTACCACGTGCCGGCAATCATCATCTTGCTCACCGATGGGCAGAGCAACACGGGACCACTGCCGCTCGATGCAGCGCAGACGGCAGCAGACCGCGGCGTCCGGGTCTACACCGTCGGCATCGGCACAGCGCAAGGGGCAACGATCGGCGGTGGCGGCGGCGGTCGCTTTGGTTTTGGGTTCGGCGGTTTTAACGGCGGGGGTTACGGTTTTCGCGCCGGGCTGGACGAGACCACCCTGCAGGAAATCGCCAAGCTCACCGGCGGCAAATACTTTCATGCGTCGGAAGCCGAAGAGTTGATGTCGATCTACCAGGGGCTGAACACGCAGCTGATCGTGCGAACGGAGCAGATGGAGCTGACCGCGTGGTTCACTGGCGCCGCCGGAGTTTTCCTGCTCATCGGCGGCGTGCTCTCACTGCTGTGGTTCAATCGGCTGCCGTAACTCAAAAGATGAAGGATGAAAAACGCAATCTCCGGGTTTCTTCATCCTTCAGCCCTCATCCTTCATCCTTTGCTTTGCGCGCGCGGTTGTGTTACAATAGCGCACGTGGAACTCGACACGATTCACTGCGATGACAGCCGCTACATGCGCGAGGTGGACGATGGATCGGTGCAACTCATCGTCACCTCGCCGCCGTACAACGTTGGCAAAGATTACGCGCAGCACCACGACGCGATGGGACTGGAAGAGTACCTGGCATTCCTCAACGTCGTCTGGAAAGAGTGCCAGCGCGTCTTGTGCCGCGGCGGGCGCATCGCGGTGAACGTCGCCAACACGTGGCGCAAGCCGTACATTCCGCTCAACGGCTACATCGCGCGGCAGTTGATCGACCTGGGCTTGCAAATGCGCGGCGAGATCATCTGGGACAAGGGACCGAGCGCGGGCATCTCGACCGCGTGGGGGAGTTTCGCCCGCGCGTCCAATCCGACACTGCGCGACGTGCACGAGTACATCATGGTGTTCAGCAAGGAGTCGTGGAAACTGGAAGAGACGCACAGCGGCGAAAGCGGCATCGAGAATCTGGAATTTGTCGAGTGGACGAAGAGCGTGTGGCGCAGTCCGCAGGAAGAGATCGAGGACTCGCAGCGATCGGTCTGGCAATTCGATACGCAGAGCAGGCGGTCGCAGACCCCGCGTCTTTCGGCGGGGCGCAACGCGCATTCGCCGGCGCATCCAACGCCCTTCCCGCTCGATCTGCCGCTGCGCCTGATTCTGCTTTACACAAACGTCGACGACATTGTGCTCGATCCGTTCATGGGCAGCGGCACGACCGCGCTGGCGGCGAAGATGACGCAGCGGCATTACGTCGGCTATGAGATTTCGCGCGAATACTGCGACATCGCGCAGCAGCGGCTCGCCGCGCTGGAGCATCCGCCGGTGATTGAAGAGCGGCTGGAGCGGAAGAAAAAGAGTAGACAAGGAAACAAGTAAACAGGTAGACAAGGCGCAAACCATGTCTACCTGTTTTCTTGTCTACTTGTTTCCCTGTCTACGTGTCTACTGGTTCTTCAGGATATTCCGCGCGATCACCATCCGCAGAATCTCGCTCGTCCCCTCGCCGATCAGCGTCAGCCGGTTATCGCGATAGAATCGCTCGACCGGGAAATCGCGCAGGTACCCCGCGCCGCCGTGAATCTGAATCGCTTTCCAGCACGCGCGGTCCGCCGCTTCCGACGCGTACAGTTTCGCCATCGCGGCTTGCTGCGAGAAATTCTGCTTTTGGTCTTTGAGGTACGCGGCTTGCGCGACCAGCAACCGCGCGGCTTCCAACTCCATCGACGCGTCCGCGATCATCCACTGAATCGCCTGAAAATCCGCAATTGGCTTGCCGAACGCCTGCCGCTCCTGCGCGTACTTGACCGACGCCTCCAGCGCGGCGCGCCCCAAGCCCAGCGCCATCGCGCCGATACCGATGCGTCCGCCGTCGAGCGTCATCATCGCCTGCTTGAACCCCGCGCCTTCCGCGCCGAGCAGATTCTCCTTAGGCACGCGGCAGTCCTCGAAAAAGACCTGCGTCGTCAGCGAGCCGTGCAAGCCCATCTTCTCTTCGACTTTGCCGATAACCAGACCCGGCGCGTCACGCGGAACGAGGATCATGCTCAAGCCGCGGTGCCCTTTCGATTTGTCGGTGACGCACAGCGTGTTGATCGAGCGCGCGACCGCGCCAGACGTGACGTACATCTTCGAGCCGTTGATGACCCACTCGCCGCCCGTGAGCACGGCGGTCGTCGCGACCGACCCGGCGAGATCGCTGCCGCCTTTCGATTCCGTCAGCGCGAGCGCGCCGAGCGACTCGCCTTTGGCGAGCGGCGTGAGCCATTTCTTCTTTTGCTCTTCGATACCAAAATTGTAGATCGGCGCGCAGCCGAGCGAGAGATGCGCTGCGTACGTCAAGCCCACCGAGCCGGACGCACGCGAGATTTCTTCCACCACCAGCGCCTGCGACACGGTATCCGCGCCGCCGCCGCCGTATTGCTCCGGAAACGGCAGCCCCATCAATCCCTGCGCTGCCATCTTTTGGAAAACGTCGTTCGGAAATTCGTCGCACCTGTCGATGTCTGCCGCGCGCGGCGCGATCTCTTTATCGGCAAACTCGCGCACCATCTCTTGAATCGCGCGCTGCTCTTCAGTCAGTTGGAAATCCATGGATTCTCCTTCGCCATTGAAGTATTGAAAGCCCGACGAAGGACGGAAGACGAAGGACGGAAGAGAGACGTTCGTCCTTCGTCGTTCGTCCTCCGTCATTGCTCTTCCCCTTCCAGTCGCGGCTCTGCCCACACCGCCCAGTTCCAGCGACTGTCGCCCAAACCGTCGGTCAGGAATTCGATTCGCGCGACATCGCTGCTGATCTGCGGCATTTCGAGTTCGTGCTCCTCCCACGCGTGCGTGTTCTTGACAGCGCTCCACAACTTCCAACCGTTCAGCCGCACGCGGAAAGCGACCACACGATCGGTCGGCAGCTCCGCGCCGTCGCGGATGCCGATGGCAAATTTCAATTTGATATTCCGCAAGCCGTCCGGCACCGGCACCAGATAGGCGATGATCGCCGAGCCGCTCGCCGGCGGATGTTCCCACAGCGCGCGGCGCGTCACATCGCCGCACAGCGCCTCCGCAACCTTGATCTCCATCCCTGCCGGGTCGCGCGATGCTGAGAGCGTCGCGGCGTGCAAGTTCTCCAGAAAATCGAAAGACCACGCCGTGCCCTGCGCCACAACGCGCTCGCGCCGCAGCCACTCGACAAACGCCCGCACCTGCGCCAACTCCTGCGGCGATAGACCCTGAAGCAGCGCGGCGATTTCATCGATGGCTGCCATAATCTCCCCCCGCTTGGATTATATGATGCCGCCACTGGCTTGTCAATTAGTCGGGCTTTCAGTATAATCGGAAGCGGAGGTCATCGCGATGCCAATCTACGAATATCGCTGCGGCGATTGCAAACGCCGCGTCAGCATTTTCTTTCGCTCCTTTGCCGATACCGCTGCATCGCCGCAATGCCCGAACTGCGGCGGCACGAATCTGACGCGCCTCGTCTCGCGCGTCGCGACCGTGAAATCCGAGGACGCGCGCATGGAAGCGCTGTCCGATCCATCGGCGTTTGGCGACGTAGACGAGAACGATCCCAAGAGCATGGCGCGCTTTATGCGCAAGATGGGCAATCAAGTGGGCGGCGAGGATTTAGGTCCGGAGTTTAACGAGATGGTCGACCGCCTGGAAGCCGGGGAAAATCCAGAGGAAATCGAAAAGTCAATGCCGGGCTTGGGCGGCGAAGGCGCGGGCGATATGGGGATGGGAGGTTTGGACTGAGCCAATGAACCAATCTACCAATGAACCAAAGGATACCCGGCGACACGATTTGGCTCATTGACTAGAATTTCTCAAATCGCTCCACGTTCATCACGAAGACCGTCGCGCCGCCCACCTGCACTTCGATCGGCTGCGCGAGGTATAGCTCGCCGGGTTCCATCACCGGCGGCATTGGATTGACCAATTGCGTGCGCGTCGTGCAGTTCTTCTTGATCACCCCTAGCACGTCGTCCAGCCGGTTCTCTTCGACGCCAATCAGGAATGTGGCGTTCCCTTCGCGCAAAAAGCCGCCGGTCGTTCCAATGAGCGTCGACGAATAGTTGTTGGCGCGCAGCGCGTTCGACAACGCGCCGGAATCGTCACGGTGAACAATCGCTACTACGAGTTTCATACGCGCCCCTCCAGTCTCTGTTCGAGTCGCGCTCGAATGTCTTGCTGCACCTCATCGACTGACCGCGTCCCATCGATCACAACCCACCGTTGCGGCTCGGCGCGCGCCATCTTCAGGAATCCCTCGCGCACGCGCGCATGGTACGCCACGTTCTTTTGATCGAGCCGATTTGTCTCGCCGCGATGCCGCCGCGCCAGACCGATTTCCGCCGGCACATCGACGTAGAAGGTCAGGTCGGGCGTCAATCCACCGGTCGCGAAGCGCGTGATCGCGCACAGCGCGTCCAAATCCAACCCCAAGCCGTATCCCTGGTACGCCATCGTCGAGTCCGCGTAGCGGTCGCACACAACGATCTTGCCGGCGGCGAGCGCGGGGCGAATCAGTTCGGCGACGATCTGGGCGCGCGCGGCGGAAAAGAGCAGCGCTTCCGTCTCGTGCCGGATCGACAGATTGTGTGTCGAGAGGATCACGTTGCGGATTTGTTCGCCGATGGCGGTGCCGCCCGGCTCGCGCGTGTGCAACACCGGCAAGCCGCGCGACTGGAAATATTCGACGAGCCGTCGCGCCTGCGTCGTCTTGCCGCTCCCATCCGGACCCTCAAAGGTGATGAAGAGACTCAAACTTTACACTTCCGTCTGGTAGATCCGCACGCGGCGGCGCGGCTCTTTGCCGAGACTGCGCGAGTACAGATTGGCTTTGCGGATCATCTCGTGCTGCTGCCGGCGGATGTACGCGGTCTGCGGCGTCAGTTCGACCGAATGCGCGCCCTGCTGCACCTGATCGATCGCGGCTTGCGTTTCGCGCAGCGCGTCGCTCATCGGATCGCTTTTGCCATCCACGCCGAACAGGTCTTCCAGCACGCCCTCCATCTGCGCCAATGTGTTCGAGCGCAGAACGTAGACCGGCACGCCGCGCCGTTCCGCATCGGTCACGATGGGCGGACGCTTGCGGTAGTAATTCTTGAGCGTCAGCACCGCGTCCGCGTTGCCCACGTCGTTTACGACTTGGACCGGCAACTGCCAACCTTTCGCGGCTTGCTCCAGGCGCTCCTGACTCAAACCGTACGGAAAGAGTCGCATCGCGCGCAGCGGCGCGGTCTCGCCGCGCGGGGCGCGTCCCGGCGTTGGCGCGGGTTCGCGCCGTCCTCGCAGCGGCTCGCGTAACGCGCCGATGCGCGGCATCGCCTCGGGCTTTTCGATGTGAACCTGTCCCCGTTCATCGCGTGAGCGAATCTCCGGCGGCAGCATCCGCCCGCGCAACAGCGTATCGACCGCGTTCGCGACCTCGTGATGCACCGCGAGCTGGTTGCGCTCCTGAATCTCGATCACCACGTCGAACGTCGGCGGCGCTTTGCGTTCCAGAATCGATTTCTGCGTGCCGCGCCGCCGCGCCTCTTCGTCCGACAGCGTGACCGACTGAATGCCGCCGATCAAATCGGCGAGCGTCGGGTTCATCATCAGATTATCGAGCGAGCGACCGTGCGCGGTACCGATCAACTGCACGCCGCGCTCCGCAATCGTCCGCGCGGCTTCGGCTTCCAACTCGCGCCCGATCTCGTCGATGACGATGACTTCGGGCATGTGATTCTCCACCGCCTCGATCATCACCTCGTGCTGGAGCGAGGGCGTCGGCACTTGCATCCGCCGCGCCTTGCCGACCGCTGGATGCGGGATGTCGCCGTCGCCGCCGATTTCGTTCGACGTATCGACGATGACAACGCGCTTGGTTTCCGCCAGCACACGCGCGGACTCACGCAACATCGTCGTCTTGCCCACGCCGGGGCGACCGAGCAGCAGAATGCTCTTGCCGGACTCGACGATATCGCGGATAATTTCGATCGTGCCGTAGACCGCCCGCCCGACGCGGCAGGTCAAGCCGACGATCTTGCCCTGTCGGTTGCGGATACACGAGATGCGATGCAGCGTGCGCGGAATGCCGGCGCGGTTATCGTCCGTAAACTCGCCGATGCGCGACACGACGAAATCGATGTCGTCGTGATTCACTTCGCGAGAATTGAGCGTGATCGCTTCGCCGACAAAGCGCGCTTCCGGCACGCGCCCCAAATCGAGAATGACTTCCAATAAGTCGTCATCGCGATTGATTTCGCGCAGGTGCGTCTGGACGTTCGACGGGAGAACGTTCAACAGCGCCTCTAAATCGTCCGTAATTAGTTGTTCCGTACTCAAACTCACCTCTGGGGAGGACAATGGATTTATGCTTTCACTCTCCCCGGCAACATTATACCACTTTCCTGACGAAGGCGTCAAAGCATCTGCCGATACGTACGCCGCCAAGCCGCCATCTGACTAAAGTCGCATCGCTTTTCATGTGGGGGTGGTATACTGGGCGCATCAGTTTATCGAAAGGAAACGTCCGATGTCACAACTGTTTTTTCCCGATTGGCGCGAAAAGGTCGTCTTTTCTCCAGACGGAGTCAAACCTCAAGTGCTGCTGGAAACCAATAACTTTAAGGTGCTTATCGGCGGACTGGAGGCGGGGCAACAAATTCCGACGCATCCGGAAGGCGCGGCGGTCTTTCATTTTCTCGAAGGCAGCGGCTGGATGGTTGCGGGCGAAGAACGATTCGCCGTGAAACCCGGCGTGACGATCGTCGTGCCGGCGGGCGCGAACCGCGGCATTCAAGCCGAAACGCGCCTCGCTTTCCCTGCCGCGCGCGCCGCGTCAGAGGATTGAATGACCG
>DAIDTM010000226.1 GCA_027457205.1 Anaerolineae bacterium
GGCTTTCCAGGGCGCGGGCAAAATCGTCCAGGAACGCAAAAGTAGACGCGGGACGGGCGCGTTCCGCGCGTGGGGTTTTCGAGCGCGTGCGGGTGGATTTCTTTTTAGCGGTCATGAGTTCCTTTCTGGTGAGTCGCGCGACTTGCTTTTTGTTGATTTGACTCGTCCGATCTAGAGTTTCGGGTTTACGAGCAATTCCGCCGTTTCCTGGTGTCCCACGGCGCGCATTTGTTCGACGACCTGTTCGGCGTCGTCGTCCGAAATGTCCACACCGCGCTCGCGGAGCAGTGCGATCGTTTGACGCGCGATGGAGGCGTGCAAGCTGCTGATGACCTCGTTCATCTGGTCAATGGATTCTTCCAGCGCGTGCTGGGAGCATAGCGGCTCTTTCCCTTCCAGGATTTCTTTGACGGGCTGTTTGACCGGCGCGCCGCAGCGCGCGCATTGGCGTTTGCGATAACGCGAACGTGGCATCTTGCTCTCTCTTTGAATGTTACTACCCACACAGTAGTCCTCTCCGCGCAACCGTACAAGACCTTTGCGGTTTTTCGCGCGTCGCGCGAGTTCTTTGGCTTGGGTAATGGATAATCGCGGTACCTACGGCGGGAATGACGCCCAGACCGTTTTTGCGATGCGCATCCGAGGGAGCGTCCACGATGCGTCGTCTGCGGAGCAGACGGCGCATAACGGACGCCCCCTCGTGTTCCGTGGACTTGGGCGGCTCGAAGCCCACGCCGCGCACGATCGCAGATGCAGGTGTGCGTTCCCGCCAGGGCAAGTGTCTCGGCGCGTTCGTCGGCAGGACTCGCGAGCGCGGCGAGGACTTGGCACGTCGCGTCGACCGCGGCGTCCAGGTAGGTGCGCTGCTGGAACTTGGGCGGCTGAAAGTGTTCGACCGCGATTTCGGCGACGTGGAACTCGCCCGTCTCCGGACGGTAGACCGCGATCAGCACGCCGCCGAGGGACTTCCCAACCCGCGTCGTCGATCTGAACGGTTATGGTTTCTTGCCTTTCCGCGATCTTCTGGAAACGCGTGCGCCCGCTCTCAGCAGGTCCACGCGCTGGGATTCCAGGAGGTCCCGCAACTCCGGCGACCGCGACAAGTCCAGCCCTGCGACGAAGCGATCCAGCGTCTTTAGGGCTTCCGTGTAGCGACCTTGCTCGGTCAGAACCAAACTGAGTCCGTGGAGCGCCCGGCGATCGTGTTTCGCCGCGCGCCGGAAAGCGTCTTCGGCGCGGGCGAGTTCCCATCGCTGTTGATACAGCGACGCCAGGTCGAGTTCCAGTCCAGGCGTGTTGTATCCCAACTGTTGCGCGCGGAGATATGCGCGCTCCGCCGACGCCCAGTCCTCGCGCCGGAGGTACGCAAAGCCCAGGTGGAAATGCAGTTCGCCGTCCCAGGTTTTCCGACGACGTTTGCGCCGGCGGCTTCAGCAGCAAGGACCGGGCATACTGGCGCGCGCAGACCAGGGCGTTGGGGTTGTCGAGGTGGTCGCGCAGAATATTCCACGCCACCTGAAAATGCGCGTCGCTCTCCGGGTCGTTCGTCTCCGCGTAGACCTGAGCGAGGAGCAGGTGGACCAGCCCAAAGAACAAGCGGGCTTCTTCGGACTGGTTCACATAGTCTGACAGTTCCTGCGCGAGGGACAGCAGCGGCGGGGTGAGGCGGCGCACGAGTTCGGGGCGACGGTCCACGATGGTTTCGATGAGGGTCTCGACGCTCTGATCCTCTGCCAGCGCGTCGGCGGTGGCGCGGCACAGTCGGTCGGCGCGCTCTAGCAAAGCCAGCAACTCGTCGGGCAGGTCGTCGTCGTTGATCGTGGTTAGGTCTACAGGCGTCATCGGTTCACCTTCTTGCTTTCTTTGGC
>DAIDTM010000227.1 GCA_027457205.1 Anaerolineae bacterium
CCCTAGCCCTCCCCCGTCTGCGACAGGGGAGGGAACAGTTCCTCTCCCTTCCGCGGAGATAGGCAGGATAAGGGTCGGCAACGCGTTCACCAAGGTGACCTCGGTCATCGCGCGCAACTCGTCGACTTGCGAAACGAAATCCGCGCCGTAAAACAAGACGCGCGGCGTTGCGTCCGCGATCAAGCCGGCGAGTTCACGCGGCGTCAGTCGCCAGTTGAGCGTTTGCAGAATCGCGCCGAGTTTGCCGCACGCGAACCACAGATCGAGGTACTCGACACTGTTCATCGCCAGCACCGCGACGCGGTCGCCTTTCTGGATGCCGCAGCGTTCGCGCAAGAAATTCGCCGTACGATTTGCCGCGCGGTTCCACTCGCGGTAGGTGATGCGCCGGTTTCCGTTCAGCGTATCCACCAACGCGATCGTATTCGGCGTGAGCATTTCGCGCCGCGCGAGCCAATCACCGATGTACATCGTTATTCTCGCTTGAAAACAAAATCGCCGACGGGCACGTAGCGCGCGATGAACGCTACGGCGTCGGCGAAATCGGTAAAAGGTTTCTCTTCGTTGGACTGGACGTGGACGACGACCGCGTGCCACGCGCGCGCATCGGCGGCACGCTGCGCGTCTGCCGCATCATGCACAAAACGCAAAACGAACGATTCCACGCGCGGGCTATCGGGAGACAACGGTGTCCACCTCCAAATCAAGACCCGAAGGGTTTCCGAAAACCCTTCGGGTCTAATTTAGCACGGCGCGGTTACACTGGAGTTACACTGAAACAAAGCAGCGATTCACTTTTCTTTGTAGATTTCACGGCGATGTCGAATGCGGTGAATCAACAGCACCTGATCAGCATAGAGAATGTCATACAGCACACGATAGTCACCCACGCGCAGCTTGAACAAATAATGGTTTGCCGCGCTTACCAGCGATATACTCAGCGCGTTGACGTTGAATGCTCTCAATGATTTCAGGACGCAATTCAAGCCCCCGCGTCTGGGTCTGCCCACTCGGCGAGCCGCGCGTCAATCAAATCCTCCATCATTTTGCGAAATTCATCTAGCGATAGATCGCCAACGCGTGGCTCACGTCGCCGCGCGACGGAACGGGATCGTTTGCGACTCAATGTGCTTGCCATAGGTTGCGTGTCTCCTTTGCTCGTATTATATCATGACTCGCATTTCTGCGCGCGGCTAGCATCGGTGAATATTTTACACTTGCCTTAAAACCTCCACCGTCGCCGCGCTCGGCTCCACATCCAATTCCTCCCGCAGCACGCGCGCGCACTGCTCGAACACGCGGCGCGCCTGGGCGCGGTCGCCGCGCGCGGCGTGGGCGCGCATTATCATTCGGTACGCATGCTCCCAGCAGCGGTCGCGCGCGAGAATTTTTTCGCACCACGCGATGCACTCGTCGAACGCGCCGCGTGTCAGCAGTTCTCCTGCTAAGCGGTCCGCCGCGCGCAGATAGAGCGCCAGCAGCCGCTCGCGTTCGGCGCTTGCCCAATCCTCGTAACGTGCGTCCGCCAGCAGGTAATCGTCCTGATAGAGCGCGAGCGCATCGCGGAGCAGGTCGAGCGCCGCGTCGCCGGTTTGCTGATCGGCGCGCGCAACCAGTTGCGCGAATTCATCCGCGTCAATCCAGACGTCCGCGCCAGCGCGCCAGCCGTACGCCGATTCCGCGCGCGCGATGAACGCGGGGTCATCGCCGCGCTCCGGCTCCAGTGCCTTGTTCAGCGCGTTGAGCGCGACTTTGAAATCGCGCGCCGCCGCGCCGGGCGATTGATCGCGCCAGAGCGTCTCAAAGATTTCTTCGCGCTCGATCAAACGACCGCGCCGCGTGATGAACAGTTGGAGCAGTTGCCGCGCCCTCTTGCGCTGCCACTCGCGCATGCCGATCTCCGTCTCGCCGCGCCAGACGCGGAACGCGCCGAGCGTTTGCACGCGCAGTTGGAAGCCGGGATGCGCGGCGACATTCGCCAATCCCATCGCCGAGAGCAGACGCGCTGTGTATGCCGCGTGCTTGCCCTTGCGCCGCGTTTCGATCAACAGCGGGACGATCATTCGCGCGTCGTGCATTCCGAGGAGCGTGCGCGTCGTGAAGAGATAGTCGTACCGCCGCGGCTCCGCGAGCGAGAGCGCTTCGTCGAGATGCGCGAGGGCGCGTTCGCGTTGACCGAGTCCCCAATACGCCAGCGCCAGCCACAGCCGCGCCGCCGCGCTTCCAAACGTATCACCGCACGAGCGCATCGCCGCCAGCGCGTCGCCTAGAGCGTCCGTTGCCTCGCGGCCGCGCCGCGCCAGAACCTGGCTCGCGCCGAGCGCGGTCTGTACGAGCGCGACGATCCACGCGTCGCCCGCGCTCGTGCCAATCTCGATTCCTTCCGCGGCGTCGCGTCGCGCGGAATCCAGATCGCCGGCGTAGCCGTGTGCACGGGTCATGCCCCACATCGCCTCCGCGCGCGTGCGGCGCACCGCAATCTGATCGCCGAGCGCGATGGCGTCGTCGTAGCACTGGATCGCCGCGCTTAAATCGCCGCGCACCTGATGCGCGTGCCCCAGCCGCATTTGTCCCACCGCCGATATGAACGGCGACTGGAATTCCGCGCCGAGCGCGATGCCTTCCTGCGCCGCGGCGAAGGCGTCGTCGATGCGTCCTTGCATCGCGTCGATCAGCGCGAGGATGAGGAGCGTTTCGCGGTGGGCGCGCGGCGGATGGGGTTTGCCGCGTTCCGCGTTCGCCCACGCTTCCAGAATCTCGCGCGCCTCGTCGAGCCGTCCGGTCCGCAGTTTGACGCGGACGCTCAGTACGTCTTCGCTGGGTCCTTCCTCGCGCAGCGTCCGCGCTTGCAGGCGCAATTGTTCAGCTTGCTCCGCCTTGCGCATATTCAATTTGTTTTCGGCAAGCAGTTCGAGTAGGCGCGCCTGCGCGGCGCGGTCGTCGAGTCCATCGTTGAGCCGCAACGCTTCTTGCAGCAAGTCTTCCGCGCGCGAGGGGCGCACCGTATCGATATAGACCAGCGCCTGCCCGCGCAGCGCGCGCGAAATGCCGCGGATGTCGGGCGGTGCGGCGGCGCGCCACGCGCGTTCCGCCTGCGCGTACCACGCCAGCGCATCGTCGAACCGACTGTGCAGGCGCGCCAACTCGCCCAGATCAAACATCAACAGCGGATGCGCGGCGACCTGCGCCGGCGGGATCTCGTCGATCCAACTCGCGAGTGTGTCCAAACGACCGGCGCGCAGAACGCTTTCGCCGATTTCTTCGATTAGCGCGGCGGCTGGGTCGAACGCGCCGGCGCGCAGCCAGTGATAGATCGCCTCGTCGAAATTTTGCGCGGCGCGATAAAACTCCGCCGCGCGGCGATGACGCGCGCGGACAGCATCGGCATCCTGGCGCGCGGCGTGATCGCGCAGAAAATCGTGAAAGAGGTGATGATAGCGATAATGCTCGTCGCCGAGCGCGATGACGAACAGATCGCGCTCGAGCAGATGCGCGAGCGTCGCGCGGCAATCGGCGGTCTGACAGACGGCGCGACACGCGCTGGCGTCCAGCTCGCGCAGCGTCGCGGTTTGCAGGAGGAACTCTTGCAGGTCGCGCGGCTGTTGCGCGAGGACATCGTGCGCGAGGTAGGCGAAGAGCGTCTCCGTGGAATCTGTGCCGCGCGCGAGCAGCGCGGCGATGTCGGTCTTGGGGTTGGCGCGGATTTCCTGCCACACCAGTTGGAGCGCGATGGGCCACCCTTCCGTTTTTTCTTCGAGCAGCGCCGCGTCGCGCGGCGACAACGCGTGCGCGTACTTGTCGCGGAAGAGCGCGGCGATTTCGTCGCGCGTGAACGCAAGCGCGTCGCGCTTGATCTCGAGAACTTCGCCCCGCGCGCGCCACGCGACGAGATGCTCCCACGGCGGTCGCTCGACGTAACGCGTCGAGACGATGACGTGCAGGAAGGGCGGCAGGAACGACAAAAAGTGATCGAGCCGCGCGCTCACGTCGTTCGACGCGGCGAGGTGGTAATCGTCGATGACGAGGAGCGCGGGTTCGACGAGTGCGTCGTTCAGCGCGTTGAGCAGCGCGTCCATCGCCAGCGGCGTCGCGCCCGGTTCTTGCAAGAGCGCGAGCGGCGTTTCGGGCAGCGCGGGCAAGCCGCGCCGGAACGCCGCGATGAGGTGCGCGAGGAATTGCTGCGGGTCGGCGTCGCCTTCGCTCGCGCTGTACCAAAAGAGCGGCGTCGCCGCGCCGGCGAGATTGGCGAGCGCGGTGGATTTGCCGTAGCCGGTGCTCGCCTGCACGATGGTCACGCGGTGGTCGAGCGCTTCGCGTAAGAGCGCGTCGATGCGCGGGCGGACGAGCGTGCTGCGCGGCGGGCGGGGCGGATTCAGTTTGGTCTGGAGGATCGTTTCATCACGCCGCATTGCGTTTTGCCGATTTCAGCGGCGAGTATAACCCCAACCATTTCGCGCGTCAACATTGCAAGACGGGGCGGTTGTCAGATTTCGGCATCTAGCGTAGAATAACCCCGTCCTCCCGCAAGTTGTTCTAGGGTCGTTAACGGTCATCAACTGGCTCAACCAGCGGGAGACTGAACAGTCACCTTTCAGGTTTGGGAGGCACAATGGAACAGTATCGCGTCAAGCCCGGCACGCGCGTCAAGTTGAGCGAATGGGACCCGAACGATCGCAGTGGGTTCAAGGGCGGCAAGAAAAAGGCAGAGGAAGCACTGCAAAAACTCGACGCACAGCTAGACGAGTTGCAGGAACTGTTGTACGCCGAGCACAAGCACAAGGTGTTGATTATCCTGCAGGGGATGGATACCGCCGGCAAGGATGGAACGATCCGGCATGTATTTCGCGGCGTCAACCCGCAAGGGGTGGGGGTCGCGAGTTTCAAGACGCCGACGCCGCGCGAACTGGACCACGACTTTTTGTGGCGCGTGCACGCTCAAGTTCCCGGCAGCGGCGAGGTGGTGATCTTCAACCGCAGCCACTATGAAGATGTGCTCATCGTGCGCGTGCACGGCTTGGCGTCGGAGCAAGTCTGGCGAGGACGCTACAAAGAGATCAATCGTTTTGAAGAGATGCTCGCCGGCGAAGGGACGACGATTGTCAAGTTTTTCTTGAACATTGATCAGGACGAACAGAAGAAGCGCTTGCAAGCGCGTCTGGACGATTCGAAAAAGCACTGGAAATTCAACGTCGAGGACGTGAAAGAACGCAAGCGATGGCGTGACTATATGCGGGCGTACGAAGACGCGATCAGTGAAACGAGCACGTCGTGGGCGCCGTGGCACATCGTGCCGGCAAATTCCAAGTGGTACCGCAACCTGGTTGTCTCGCGCGTGATCGTAAAGACACTGCAAGGACTGGACATGTCCTATCCGAAAGCGGCGAAGAACTTGGACCAAATAGTGATCGAATAGCAAGCCGCGCGTTGATGCGCGAAACGCCTCATTTTTCCCACAGCGGCACCAATTTCAAAATCCAGCGCGTCATGTAAACGCCCCACAGCGACGAGAGCGCGACGACGGGGATCATCACTGCCCACGCGCGCCAGTCCAGCGGCACGATGCCAAACAGATGCCGCAGCGGCGTATAGAGCGCGATCAATTGCAAGCCCACCGCCGCGGCGTAACTCCACAGCAGCACCGGGTTCGACCATATCGACAAATCGTCCAACTGCCGCACGACCATCACGCGCGTGAACGCGTGCAAAACAATCGCGGTGAACAGCATCGTCCGGGCGTACGTCACATCGCCGAACTGCAAGCCCGTCCAGAAAATCAGCGCGTAAGCGATCAGCGTGCGGAAGATGCTGCCGGCAATCGTTGCGTAGATCGCCTTGTTTAGGATCGGCTCGTCGTGGCGGCGCGGGCGGCGTTTCATCACGTGCGGCACGGCGGGGTCTGCCGCGAGCGCGCTGGCGGGAACCAGATCGGTGACGACGTTCACCCAGAGCAGCATCTGCGCCGAGAGAGGAAAATAGCCGGCGGCTGAAAGCGCCAGCACCACGACGACTTCGCCCAGACTGGTGCTGAGCAAATAATTGGTGAACTTGCGGATGTTGTCGAAGATGCGGCGACCCTCCTCGACCGCCGCGAGGATCGTTGCGAAATTATCGTCGAGCAGAACCATGGCTGCCGATTCTTTGGCGATGTCCGTCCCGCGCAAACCCATCGCCACGCCGACGTCTGATTGCTTGAGCGCGGTCGCATCGTTCACGCCGTCGCCGGTCATCGCGATAAAGTGTCCCTCGTTTTGCAACGCCTCCAAGACGCGTTGCTTGGTCTGCGGCGTCGCACGCGCCACAATATCGACCTGCTTCATTCGCTCGCGTAGCGCCTCACCGGAGAGATCCTCCAGCTCGCGGCTTTCCACATCGCGTTCGCCGATGCCGAGCCGCTGACCGACCGCACGCGCGGTCAGCGCGTTATCACCCGTAATCATGACGACGCGGATGCCTGCGCCGCGCGCTCGCGCGATCGCGGCGGCGGCTTCCGGGCGCGGTGGATCCATCATCGCCTGCAAGCCGAGAAACGTCATGCCTTGCTCTACGTCGTTGCCCGTGTCTGCCGACGGTACGTCTTTGCGCGCGAGCGCGAGTACGTACCATGCCTCGCGACCCAACTGGTCGATGGTTTTTTGGATATTCAGCCGGGCTGACTCGTTTAGCGGCGCGACCTGACTTTTTTGCCAGCGAGTCGTGCAATGCGGCAGCAGAACGTCGGGCGCGCCTTTGGCATAGGCAATCCAGCGACCGTCGCGCTGATGAATCGTCGTCATCATCTTGCGCTCAGAGCTGAACGGAATTTCGTTGACCTTGGCGTACGCCGCGCGCTCGCGCGGGATATCGATGCCGGCATCGCGCGCGGCGCGTGCCAGCGCCACGTCCACTGGGTCTCCGATCACGCGGAACGTGGCGGCGTCTTCGATCACCGCCTCGTTACACAAGACACCCGCGCGTAAAAGCTCGCGCGTGACGCCGTCTTGCGTCGGCGCAGTGGGCGCGGCAACTACCTGCTGATCGGCAAACAAACGCTGGACGGTCATCACATTTTGCGTCAGCGTGCCGGTCTTGTCGGTGCAGATCGTATCGACAGAACCCAGCGACTCAACGACCGCGAGCCGTCGCACCACTGCCTTGCGCGCTGCCATCTGGCGTGCGCCAAGCGCGAGCGCGAAGGTCAAGACAATCGGCAGACTTTCGGGAATCGTGGCGACGGCGAGACTGAGCGTGTTCAACGCGACGTCCACCAGCGGCTCGCGCAAAACAAAGAGGAGGATGAGCGCGACGACCACCGCGAGCGCGCCGACGATGATCGTCATCTGCCGCGCCATCTTTTGCACTTCGATCTGGAAGGGCGTGGGGCGCTCCGCCATCTGCTCCAGCGTCGCCGCAATTTGCCCCACTTCGGTCGCCATCCCGGTGCGAACGGCGACAGCCAGTCCCGTACCGTGCGTGATGTACGTCGAGCCATAGACCATGCTCGTACGTTCCGCGAGAGGCGCGTCGGCTACCGTTGGCTCTGGCGCTTTATCTACGCCAACACTTTCGCCGGTGAGCGCGGATTCGTCCACGCGCAGACTGTGCGCTTCGATGACGCGCGCGTCGGCAGGGACCTTCTGTCCGTGCGAAAGCACGAGAATATCACCGGGGACGACTTCCGCCGCGTCAATCTGGCGATGCGCGCCGCCGCGCAGCACGGTCGCTTTGAAGACGAGGAGCTTGTCCAGCGTTTCCAGCGTGCGCTGTGCGTTGTACTCTTCGAAGAAACTCAGCGTCACGCTGATGGCGACGATGACGAGGATGAAAATGGCGGTGAGACGGCGCTCGCTCTCGCCCGGCAGGAAGCTGACCGCGAACGCCAGCACCGCGGCGAAGAGGAGGACGAAGATAAAGAAATTGACGAATTGTTTGAGGAACAGCTGCAGAGGAGAAATTGGCTTGCGCCGCTGAATCTCGTTACGACCCAAGCGCGCCAATCGTTCGGCGGCTTGGTCGGCGCTTAGCCCTTCGGCGCACGCGTCTAGTTGTTTCAACACATCGTCAATACTCAAGCGATGCCACTGGGTTGAGTCCATGCCTTGCTCTCCAAGCGTCGATCCCAACCGGATCGGCGCGCGTTGTTTTTGCGCGACCGGCGGAATTGGTGAGCCCGCGCGGCTTGCCGGCGCGCCGAGTTAGCGCGGGATCCGTCGCGTGAAACACAATAATACGCATTTTTGCTCGTTAATCAAGCGCGTGGTAGCGTCGATTCTACACATCTCGGCGGCGCGGGCGGCGCGCCGGCGAACTGGCAGCCCACGTTACAGGACGTGTACGATTGCCAGCTACCGCCCTTGACACACGGTAGACTTGGGCTATAATTTTGCCCAGACAACTTACCGTCACATACGCAGATGCGATGCCGTGATGAGTGCGGCGCGCGTGGCTAATGCGCTGGCGCATCTGTGACGCTTGGGCTTGGAGGCGCGATGCAGCGTCGAGTGGATTCCCCAGACAATCTTTTCGTTGGGCAGGGTGTGGGCACGTTGTGAGGCAAGGCAGACCAAGGGACGGGTCTGCCTTTTTGATTTCTTCCGCAGACGGGGGTATCAAGCGATGGAAAGCGCGCATATCGTCAATCGGATTTTTCTATTGCCCTATGTCCGCAAGTTTGCTGTTAGGGCAAGCGAGGCGCTGGATTGGAAACACGCTCCGCTGGTCGGCTTGGTTTCCTATTTACGCTGGGCGATGCCCATCGCCGTCTCGTTTGTGGGCATCGCGTATATCCTCCTGGAGGACGTAGGGTTTCAAAAACACGCGCCGACAGACCCTTCGGTGATCCGCTCCGTTTTGGTGATCGGCTTGGCGGGTCCCGCGCTCGTGTGGCTGACCTTGACCTGGGCTGCCAAAGCCGCGGTTGCGGAAGCCGAGGCGCAGCGGGAACTCGCGCTGCGAAATCACGAGGCGCGTCGCCGCGCGCTTCACTTACAGACCGCCAGTTGGATTGGGCAGCAGATGACCGCGCTGCTGGACCTCAACGCGTTATTGGCTGAAGTGGTGAGGTTGATCCACACCAAATTCGGCTATTACCACGTGCACATTCTCTTGGTCGATGCGGACACCGGAGAAATCGCGTTAAAGGAAGCGAGCGGCGCGCGCGCCGATTTGATCAAAGCGCGCAGCTTGAGACTCAAAATCGGCGCTGATGGAGTTACCGGCTGGGTCGCGCAGACCGGACACGCGCTGCTGAGCAACGACGTAAGTCGAGAACCGCGCTTTTATGCAGCGGAACTGTTGCCCGAAACGAAATCCGAGCTGGCGGTCCCGCTGCGCGTGGGAAAACGGATCGTCGGCGTCCTGGACGCGCAGAGTGATCGGCTGAATGCTTTCGGCAAAGAAGACGTCGTCGTCCTGCAAATCCTCGGAAACCAGATCGGCATCGCGATTGAAAACGCGCGGCTCTTTGAAGAAACCAAACATCGCTATGAGGCGATGATCGCCCTGCACGATACCTCGCTGGACATGATCGCGCAATTAGAGATGCCTGAACTGTTGCAGGCATTGCTGCGTCGCGGCACGCAGCTTTTGAGCGCGCGGGCTGGGTCGCTCTATCTTTACGATGCGGAGCAGCAATTGGTTCGCAATATTGCCAACTACAACACCTCGCGCGATTGGACCGGCGTCACCCTGCAGCCGGGGGAAGGTTTGTGCGGTCAGGTCATTCTCACCGGCGAACCACTCATCGTCAATGAATATCGAGATTGGTCTGGCAAAGCGACGGTCTTCGCGCAGACGCCGTTATCGCGAGTGATCGGCGCGCCGATCCAACGACAGGATCAGACGATGGGCGCTATCCTAATTCTCAACGATCAACACGCGCAGCCGTTTGGACGCAACGATCTGTGGCTCCTGCGTCTGTTTGCCGACCTGGCTTCGATTGCGATTGAGAATGCCAAGCTCCATTCGCAAGCCAAAAATTTCAGTCAAGAACTGGAGCTCCGCGTGGAAGAGAGAACGCGCGAGTTGTCCAAAGCCAAAGAGGAAATCGCCGTCAAAGCCGTTCAATTGCGCTCGCTATTGTCTCAGACGATTAGCATTCAGGAAGAAGAACGGGCGCGAATTGCGCGGGACATGCACGATGGGGTTGTGCAACTGATTACCGCGGCGCGTTACGAGTTGCAAGCCGCGCGCGTGGTCGGAGGAGCAAGCTTGGCGGTGACGGCGCACGGAAAACTCGATGCCGCGCGTGAGGTGCTGGAGGAAGCGGAACGGGAGATTCGCAACGCGATTTACGATCTGCACTCGCCGATCCTGGACGCGATTGGTTTGATTCCTGCGCTTGAAAAATATGCCACTCGATTCCAAGAGCTTTCCGGAATCGCCTGCGTCCTTTCGGTCGTGGGCGCGCCGCGCCGCTTACCAGAGCCAATTGAAGTCGCCGTTTTTCGGATGGTCGAAGAGGCAATGCAGAATGTGGCGGCGCATTCCGATGCCCGCGCGGCGTCAGTTGTGCTGGAGTTCGAGCCCAATCTGTTTTCCGCCATGGTGCGGGACGATGGTCATGGCTTCGACTATCGCGGTTGGTTGGAAAGCCGGAATGGCAATCACCTGGGATTGCTCGGTATGCAGGAACGCGTCGAGAACTTGGGCGGGCAGGTAGAAGTATGGTCGGAATTGGGCGAAGGCACGCGCGTGATGTTTCGGCTGCCGATCCAACAAGACGAACCTGACTTGCTCAAATGATCGCAAGACGCGAGGGAGGTCGGGGTGGACGCGATTCGAGTCTTGATCGTGGACGATCATCCAATGGTGCGGCGCGGTTTGAAGAGTTTGCTTTCGTCCTATCCGGATATCGTGGTCGTCGGCGAAGCCGGCGACGGCGCATCGGCTCTGCAAGCCGCCGGTTTGTCGCCCGAGGTGATCTTGCTGGATATTCAGTTGCCGGGGCTTGACGGCGTCGAGGTCGCGCGTCAGTTGCGCCGCGTGATACCGGCAGCAAAAATCATCGCGTTGACGGCGTATGAAAACGAAGAGTACGTGCTCAAGGCGATGCGCGCTGGCGCGTACGCGTATTTGCTGAAAAGTACTTCCGACGAAACCGTGATCGAGGCGATCCGGCTGGTCCATCAAGGCAAACGCATTCTCTCGCCGACGCTGATGGATGGAGTTCTGCGGCAGTTCCAAACTTTGGCGCAAACTCAGGCGCGCTACGAGTCCGGCTTGTCCGAAGAAGACGTCCGGGTGTTGGCGCTGATCGCGCAAGGAGCGACCAACGAAGAGATCGCGAGTGAGACGCATTGGAGCGAACGGACGGTCAAACGGGAAATCGAACAAATCATGTCCAAGTTGGGCGCGCGGAACCGCGCCCAAGCCGCCGCCGAGGCGATCAAACGAGGATTGGTCTGAGCGCGTGAGCTACAATGGGCTGATGTTCGTCGCCGGCATCGATTGCCGGTTTTTTATTGTCCCTTTCGGGACAGATTTTTGCCCCTCCTGCCCTTACTCGGTCTGGCGTTTCACGATATACTATTTCAGGTTAACGATTCTTTACCTCGCTTTTTACGACGTTCGTAGGGAGGTTGACGAAATGTTTGGTCTACAACCGGCTCACCTCGTCATTATCTTCGTCGCCGTGCTGATTCTCTTCGGTCCGAGACAGTTGCCGGAACTCGGCAAGGGGTTCGGCAGAGCCATTCAAGAGTTCAAACAAGCCACGCGCCAAGTAACCGACTCGACTCAACCGCCCGAATCCCGTCCATCGGATGAGCGATCAAAATAGGCAAGGGAGTTTATCGCCGAAAGGAGGCAAACGCCAGTCCAGCAAAAAATATCGAGATCAACCTTCAGAGGAACCGAACGTTGACGTTTGGCGTAGGAGTATGAGACGAGAAGGAGATGCTATGGCTGACGAAATAGCTCCGGAACAGGAACCGGAGGAAAAAGAAGAAGAGCGCGCCACTACGAACGGGCAGGTCACCCGCCGGCAGTTTCTCGTCGGCGCGGGCGTAGGCGCGGTCATTGGCATTGCCGGCACGGCAGGCGTGCTGACGCTGGTCCATCCCACCGCGCCGGTCGAACAAGCGCAGACCGTTGCGACGCCATCTACGACGAGCGCGACGGCAACGGCGAGCGCGCTGGTCGAGGGGACCAAACTGATCGCGCTGAACGTGAATGGTCGTGATTACGAGATTGCCGTCGAGCCGCAGTACACGCTGGCTGAAGTCTTGAAGCGCGACCTGGGTCTGACGGGCACCAAGCTCGGCTGCAACGGTTCGATGTGCAGCGCGTGCACCGTCCTTGTGGACGGGGTGGCGCAAAATTCCTGTTCGCTTCTTGCCATCCGCGAAGTCGGAAAAAAGATTATCACGATCGAAGGGCTGGAGCAGAATGGTAAGTTGCATCCGGTGCAGGCGGCTTTCTGGGACAACGCGGCGTACCAATGCGGCTTTTGCACGCCGGGTCAGATTCTGGGCGCGGTAGAATTGCTGAATAAGATCAAGAATCCTACCGATGACCAAATCCGCGCGGCAATGTCCGGGCATATGTGCAAGTGCAGCGCCTACCCGAACATCTTGGCGGCGATCCAAGCCGCCGCGAAGCAAATGGCGTAAGGGAGGTGGATCAAATGCCTGCAGCAAAATCGTACGTGACCCCGCTCGATTATGAGAAGATGACGCCCGAAGAACGAGAGTGGGCGGTGTTAACCGGGCGCGCGGATCTGGACCGGGCCATGAAAGAGGGAACGCCTCGATCGACCACTCCGCCCGCGTCGCCGCCTGCCCAACCAAGCGCTGATTATGCCGTGGTGGGCAAACCGCAGAAGGACCTTGAGGGCTACCGGATTGTGACCGGCAAGTCGACTTTTACCGTGGACGTTTATCTGCCCGATATGCTGTACGTCCGGGTGTTGCGCAGTCCGTTGCCCCACGCCAAAATCACGAGCATCGACACGAGCAAAGCCGCGGCGTTGCCCGGCGTGTATGGCATCATCACTTACAAAGACATTCCCGCGCAAGTCCTGGCGGGGTTGAAACCGGTGATGGCGTCCGAGCCGGCGTTGGTGGGCGATCCGATCGCGGCAGTCGCCGCAGTGGACGAAACGGTTGCCGAAGATGCCCTTAACCTGATCAACGTTCAGTACCAACAATTGCCATTCATCGTTGATCCAATCGCCGGCGCTAAATCGGGCGCGCCGCTTGCGCTTAGCAACTTGCAGAGCAACGTGTCGGGTCCCGATTTCAAAGTCGTGCGCGGTGATGTGAATCAGGGCTTTGCGAGCGCCGACGTGACGGTCGAGCACACCGTCAATACGCAAGACCAACAGCACGTTGCCCTGGAGCCGCATATCGCGGTAGCGCGCTGGGATAACGACGTGCTGACCATGTGGACCAGCAGTCAGTATACCCACGCGATCGCGCGAATCGTCGCCGCCACGTTGGGAATGCCTTACAGCAAGGTGCGGGTGATCTCCGCGTTCACCGGCGGCGGTTTCGGTGACAAAACCGCGGTTTATCCGTACCACCTCGTAGCGGCGTTGCTCGCCAAGAAAACGATGCGTCCGGTCCGCTACGAGCTGACGCGTCTCGATGTCTTTTACGAAGGCAGCCACCACTTTCAAGTTGTCCAAGACATCAAACTCGGCTTCAAGAAAGATGGCACGCTGGTTGCTCTCCAGGCAGATTCGACCGCGCGGTTGGGCGCGTATTCGCGCGGATCCGGTCTCGCCGGAGATACGTTGAGCGGCGCTCGGTTGGAATACAACATTCCCAACATTCTGTTGAATGGAAGAGGAGTGATAACCAATACGTCGAGCGCCGGGGCGCGTCGCTCCGTCGGCGAAGCGAGTGGGATGTTCGCGCTGGAAACGTTGATGGATGTCGCGGCGGAAAAACTGGGCATGGACCCGGTCGACTTGCGCTTGAAGAACATCAACGAGACCGGCGATCCGGAATCCAAGCTGCCGTGGACTAGCAACGGCTTGCGGGATTGCATCACGAACGGCGCAAGCGCCTTCAACTGGAAGAGTCGCTGGCAGGGCTGGGCAAATGTCAACAAGGGCGCCGGACCGCTCAAGACAGGCGTTGGTTTCATGGCGCTGGCTTCCAACAAAGGGAGCAAATCGCCGCCAATGACCGCCGTCGTCGAAATCAACGTGGACGGCTCCGTCCGCGTGGTGCAAGGCGCCGCGCACATTGGCGGACCCCAGCGCACGACCTTTGCGATCATCGCCGCGGAAACGCTGGGCGCGAACCTTGACCAACTCAGCGTGAGTGAGCCAGACACGGCATTCACCACCGATACCGGGATCGTCGCCGGCAGCCGCGCCACAAAATCTGTCGGGTCGGCGGTCAAAGCCGCCGCCGAGGATGCGCGGGCGCAGTTGCTAGGGTATGCCGCTGCCAAGTTCTCCAAAGACCTTAGCCGAACGGTCAATCCGCAAGACCTGGCGGTAACGAACGGGCAAATCTCGCTTCAGACGGATTCTTCCGTCAAGCCGATCACCTTCGCGGATGCCGTCAATTCCGGCTTTATCATCGTCGATGGGCAACAAGTGCCCGCCGCTGCCACGATTATCGGTCGTGCGGTCGTTCCGCCGGTGACGCAGTACGCGCAGCAGACGTACGCCGCCGCGTTTTACGAAGTGCAGGTGAATGTCCAGACCGGCGTCGTGCGCGTCACGGACGCGATGCAAATTCACGATGTTGGCAAAGTCATCAATCCATTGCAGCTAACCAATCAGGTACATGGCGGTTCGGTTCAAGGTACCGGGTTCGCGCTCACCGAAGATTATATCTACGACACGGCAACCGGCATCCCGGTGAGTTCGAACCTGGACGATTACAAGATGCTGATGATCAACGATGTGCCCAAGATCACCGCGCTGTTCGTCGAGTCCAACGACGCGGTGGGTCCCTTTGGCGCCAAGGGCATCGGAGAACCGGCTTTTATGGCAGCCGCGGCAGCCATCTCGAATGCTATCTACTACGCCGCCGGCATTCGTCTCACATCGCTGCCGATGAATCCCAAACGAGTCCTTGAAGCGCTCAAGGCATAGGCGGAGGAGAAGATCATGCGAAGCTTCAAATACTACACCGCGACCAGTTGGGAAGATGCCGTGGCTACGCTGGGCAAGTATAAAAACGCGCAGATCGTCGCCGGCGGAAGCGATGTGCTGGGCTGGATCAAGGACGAATTGACCGGTCCCGGCGCGCCGCTCGCCGATGTCTTGATCGATATCCGGACGATTCCCAACACCAGTTACATCAATTACGACGCTACCGCCGGGCTCAAGCTAGGCGCGCTGACTACCTTGACCACCGTCGCCGAGTCTTCCGATGTTCAAAAGAACTATCCAGGGTTGGCAACCGCCGCAGTTTCGCCTGCCTCGCCAAGTATTCGCAACGTTGGTACGATCGGCGGTAACATCATGCAGCGTCCGCGCTGCTGGTACCTCCGCGGCGCGAACTTTCCGTGCTACAAAAAGGGCGGCGACTTTTGTTTCTCCGTGACCGGCGAGAACCAATACCACGCGATTCTCCAGGGTGAACTGTGCTACATCGTCCACCCGTCCGATACAGCGCCCGCGTTGATCTCCCTGAACGCGACCGCGAATGTCATGGGACCGAATGGCGCGAAACAGATTCCCTTTGACCAGTTCTTTATCGGACCGCGCACGAACGTCCTGAAAGAAACCGTTCTCGAACACAACGAAATCCTGACGGAAATCGTGGTGCCGCCGCCAGCCGCCAATACTAAGAGTGTCTTCATGAAGGTGACCCAGCGCGGCGTATACGATTTCGCGCTCGTCAGCATCGCCGTCGCCGCACAGATCGTCAATGGCGTCTGGCAGGACGGTCGCGTGGTGCTCGGCGGAGTCGCGCCTACGCCTTACCGGGCGACGGACGCGGAAGCCGCGCTGAAAGGGAAGAAGATCGACGCCAATGTCGCGTTGCAAGCCGCTCAGGATACTCTGGTCAAGGCGCGACCGATGAGCCAGAACGCCTACAAGGTAGACATCGCCAAGAATATCATCGTGCAGGCAGTGACCAGTCTGGTCAGTTAGTCAGTGAATGTGCGACGCACTTGCCAAGTGCGTCGCACATTCCAAAAGTAGCGAATGAGATATTTCCACGTCGTACGCAAAGATCGTTCGGCATTCCCGTTTCAGTTCTACGTCGATCGCCATGGCGTCGAGCATATGCTCGAACACGGCGGACACACTTCCAGCTTTGGGGTTCTGCCGACGAAGGATGAGTTGGATTTTGTGCACGTCCACGTCCGAGCCGATTTTGTTCGAGCGGGCGAAGAACGCTGGGACCTCCCGGAATCGGAATGGGTGCGCGTCGCCGCTGCTGCCATCGAGGCATGGCTGAAGAACGAGACGATCCCCGAAGACCATTTCAATCGAATGGACATGATCCTCGTCGATCAGTTTTGGTACCCGCAGGCGGCGGATGGTTCGCCGCGTATGTTAGTCGATCCATACGAGTTTGATGTCGTCACGGACGAACCGTGGCCCACCGATCAGGGCATCTTGGTTCCAGTAGTGGACGATCACCCCGCGCTGTCCGGTGCCGCCGCGCCACCTGCCGATGGCGCGGTGAAGCGAGTCGTCTTTGGTTTTACCGTGGATGTGTTTCCGGGGCGCTTGCTCATCGGTTACGAACAGTTCAAACGCAAAGCGGCGGAGGCAAACCTGGGCGTTCAAGTGGAACTGGCGCGCCTGAGCGACCTGCCGCCCAACACATTTCTTCTGCTCGTGCCGGCTGAACTGGCAGAGGCAGCG